>NZ_JBHTSF010000048.1:0-57719 GCF_042795295.1 Streptomyces sp. NPDC056486 | reverse complement strand
CCACGGGGCACCACCGCCACGGGCGAAACTACGGAGACAAGGAAAGACTCCGTCTCTACGATGTGCCGATGGCAACGATCAAGCAGTTCCAAGTCACGTTCGACTGCGCGGAACCCAGGCGCGTCGCTGATTTCTGGTGCGAAGTCTTGGGGTACGTCCTGCCGTCGCCACCGGAGGGGTTCGCCACTTGGGCGGATTACGATCGCACGCTGCCGCCCGAGCAGCAGGAGTCAGCGGTCTGTTCGGACCCCACAGGTGTCGGCCCGCGGCTGTACTTCCAGCGCGTTCCCGAAGGCAAGGTCGTCAAGAACCGGGTGCATCTCGATGTGCGGGTCGGCACAGGGCTCGTGGGTGAGGAGCGCCTCGCCGCGCTCGAGGCCGAGTGCGCACGGCTGATCCCGCTCGGTGCGGTACGCGGTCTTCTCCTGCTCGCCGATGACGACAACGAGTCGTGCCTCAACATGCAGGATGTCGAGGGCAACGAGTTCTGCCTCGACTGAGTGGCCGCGAAAGCGGGGCCGGAGGGGGGCGGAAAGGGCCCGGGGGCGCCCCCTACACGGTTCCGGTCTTCGTGAGTTCCTCACCGTGGTCGGTGGTCTTGCGTTGGGCGGTGACGGAGGGGGCGGTGGCTTCGCCCGCGGCGTAGGCGTGGCCGTCGACCCCGGCGGCGTGTTCGGAGCCTTGGCGGGGGTCCGTGGTGGTGACGCCCGCGCCGTTGCTGTGGCCTGTCTCGACGATGCCGCGGGTGTTCTTGTCCACGTGGCTCAGCTCGTGGCCGATGGTCTCTTCGTTGTTGGCGGCCTCGGCGGACAGGAAGATGTGGTTGTCGATGGTCATGGCCTCGGCGCCCATGGCGGCGGTGGCGCGCTGGGCGACGGCGTCGCGGTGGACACGGGTGGAGGCGATCTTCTCGTTCTGGTAGAACGGCACGGCCTTGGACACGACAGCGGAGGGCAGGGACTCACTGGGAGAGTTCCTGGCATCGGCCACCAGGGCCGCCTGTCCCTCGGGGCTGGTGTCCGGCACCACCACATGGGCGTGCTCGTCCTCCTGCGCGGCGCGCGCGACCGTACTGCTCACGGAACGCTGGACCTGCGCCCCCTGTGCCGTCTGCGTCTCGTGTCCGCATCCGGCGCCGTGCTGGTGCTGCGCCCACTCGTGCCCGGTCTGACGCAGCATCTGGACGACGCCACCGTTCCCGACGGAGCCCTGCAGATCCAGCAACCGCTGAACAGCCGTGTCGGTGTGGGTAGTTGACGGACGTACTCGCGCGAGCGCGCCCCTCTCCCGGGCCTCGGCCTTGTTCTTTTCGTCGCGGGCCAAGGCCATCTGCGTTCCTCCGGCGCTCAAGGGGGTGGACCAACCACCCCACCCTTACGCGCGAGGTTCATACGGCTCCAGGGACGCGGGGGCAGACTTACGGGCCAAGTGGGCAGTCCGAAGAGAGAGAACCTTGCCATGCCAAGCTTCGAGATCACCCCGATAGGTACGGTCCGGAACGACCGGACGGACGTCCAGCACACGGACAACTGGGGTGCCGTCCGCAGCACGATCACCGTCGACGAGCGCTTCGGCGAGGCGTGTCTGCGGACACAGGCGCTCAACCCCCATGAGACCAAGGGCCTGTTGGACCGATTGCCAGGAGAGCAATGAGCGGCAGCACCGCGCTTGAGTGGTTCAAGTCCAGCTACAGCAGCGAACAGGGCGGCGCCTGCCTGGAGATCGCCGCCCACCCCGCCGCCGTACACATCCGCGACTCAAAGAACCTGGACAGCGGCCCGCGCCTCACCATCACGCCGGACGCCTGGACCGCCTTCCTGGCCCTCCCAGACCCGCACCTAGCGTCACGTGCGGTACTACATCTACGTGTCCGGTACCAAGTTGGACATGCTGTACGAGCAGATCCCGCCAAAGCTCCTGAAGCGGCTCGCCATCGAGGCGAAGGTCGACCTGAAGGTGCTGAGCGTCGCCGTGCAGTCGCCGCGTGCCGACACGACCGCGTACGACCGGCTCGACATCGTCGAGGCTTACCTGGAGCGGGAGTTCGACGTCAGCTGGATGACGGAGCCGCGCCCCTGGTTCAGGGGTGACCTGGGGCTGCGGATCGCCGGGTACGGCGATCCCGCCGGCCCGACGTTCATGACGGGGCGCGAGGGGGACACCGTCGTCGCGCTCATCGGGTCGGGGCATCATCTGATCGGGCAGCGGACGGCGCCCGACACGATCCAGGCGGCCTTCTCCAACCTGCCGTCGCTGTTCCAACTCGTACAGGACGACAGCCGGGTCGACGGGCGTCCCGTACACGAGGAGAACGCGATACGCCAAGTCCTCGAATTTTCCGCGTCGTTGACGGTTCCTCCCGTCTACGGCGAGTTCCTCGCGCGGCGACTGCTGAGCGGAACGGTCACAGGACGGGACGGGCGGGAACTGCGGATCGTCGTCGGTACGCCGCTGTATGTGGCGCTGGCGGACGAGGACCATGGACAGGGTGCCTGAATGGAGCCGGATACGGCAGTCCCCGACCTGGTTCGGATGCGGCTGGCCGGGGACGTGGCGGCCCTGTGCCGCGTTATGCGGTCCGGCGACTTCTCCACTGCCCTGCGGGCAGTCGAGCTGCTAGGGGACATCGGTGGCCCTGCGGCCTCCGACGCGCTTCTCGACTGCTTGGAGCGGCCGGTCGACCGCGGAAGCAGCCGGACGGGGGCTGCTCGATCTGGTGCGGGCGCGCGTCCCGAATATTCTGATGCGGGCGCAGCAATCCCTCGGGTACGGTCCATCCCGTGTCCGTAACCAAGTAACTCCAGGTGCCCCACCCGCCCCGCGGGTCCGGCACGGAAGCGTCCTGTCTTCCTCCGCCCCGCCGCTCGCGGCTTGCCGTTCGACGGCCCGGGGCCGATCTGGAGTGCCTGCTCGTGAACACCTTTCCCCGGCGCACGCTCACGCTTGCCCTGCTCTCCCTCCTCCAGTTCCTCATCGCGATCGACGTCACCGTCGTGAACGTGGCGCTGCCCGCCATCGGCGCGCGCTTCGACGCGGGCCCTGCCGCCCTCTCCTGGGTGGTCACCGGCTACACCCTCGTCGGCGGCGGGCTGCTGCTGCTCGGCGGGCGGCTCACCGACCTGCTCGGCAGGCGGCGGATGTTCCTGCTCGGGGCCGCGCTCTTCGCGCTCGCGTCACTGGCCGCCGGGCTCGCGCCCAATCTGGAGACGTTGATCGCCGCCCGGTTCGCGCAGGGCGCGGGCGAGGCCCTCGCCTCTCCGGCCGCGATGTCGCTGATCGCGCTGCTCTTCCCCGGCCCCGAGGAGCGTGCGAGGGCGCTCGGAGTGTGGGGTGCGATCTCGGCGGGCGGACTCGTCGTCGGCGTACTGCTCTCCGGCGCGATCGTCCAACTTCTCGACTGGCGCTGGACCTTCGGCATCAATGTGCCGCTCACGGCGGTCGTCATCGCGGTCACGCCCATGCTGGTGCGGGCGGACGGGGCGCGTCCCATCGGGCGTCGCCTCGATCTGCTCGGTGCGGCCCTTCTGACGGGCGGGCCCATCGCCCTCGTCTACGGTGTCCTGCGCGGGTCGGTGGCGGCGATGCTCGCCGGAGCGGTGCTCATCGGCGTCTTCGTGCTCGTCGAGGTGCGTACGAAGTCGCCGCTCGTGCCGCTCTCCTTCTTCGCCCACCGCACCCGCGCGGTCGCGAACGCGGCGACCGTGCCGCTGAGCGCGGGTCTCAGTACGAGCTTCTTCCTGCTCACTCTCTACATGCAGGATGTCGTCGAACTCACGCCTCTCCAGGCCGGGTTGGCCTATCTTCCGTTCTGCGCCGCACTCCTGGCGGCGATCTTTCTGACGTCCCGGTTGATCGGGGCGGTCGGGAGTAAGTACACCGCTCTGCTCGGGCTCCTCCTCACGGCTGCCGGGCTCGGCTGGCTTGCCCGTCTTCCTGACGCGGGCGGCCTGTGGGTGGACGTGCTGCCCGGCATGATCGGTGTCGCGGCCGGGATGGGCATCGGGCTGCTCGCCCTGCAGAACGCCGCCCTCTCCGACGTCACCGAGGACGACGCTGGCACCGCCTCCGGTGTCCAGCGTTCCGTCGACCAGCTCGGCGGCTCACTCGGGCTCGCGGTCCTGGTGGGCGCGGCGGTCGGTGGCGGCAGCGCTCAAGGGGCCGACTACCGGGCCGCGTTCGGGTGGGCCGCACTCGCCGTGCTCGTCACGGCAGTGGGCATGGTGGTGGCCGTCCGCAGGAAATAGTTCGACATCAGATGGCGGTCACTCATGCGGTTCCGCCGCTGCTGCCCGAACCTTCGCCGATCTGAAAGCTGACCGTCAGCGGCGGGATGTGCCCTCGTCCGACGAGGACGAGGCCTCAAGAATGGTGTTGACTTCGGGCGTCCCCCTCCTGCGGCCCTTCCGGATGCGGTTCTCGTGCTGGGCCCCACCGGGACGTCCCTGCGGGTAATCGTTGAGGAACTCGGGCGCTTCGTGGGACGGGTCGGCCTGCCGCCGGAGCGCGCTGCGGATGTGCTTGAGCGCTCCCGGCTCGCGAACCCTTTCGGCGTTGGCGATTCCCATGATCATCGCCGCCGCCCGGCACTGGTCGTCGCTCAGCCCCTCGATCTCCTCCTCGCTCAGCTGCCGCCCCTTCAGCGCAGCGACGAGGGGGGCGAAGTGCTCGGCGTCGAGTTCGGGGACCAGGCCGATGAACTGGCCCTGTTCCTCACGGACGTAGCGGCCGTCGGTGTTGTGGGTTCCCGGATACTGACCCTGGTTCGTGGTGACGTTCGGAGCTTTTCCGCGCCCGCGGCCATCGTTGTACGGACCGAACGGGGTTTCGTGCGTGGAGAAGCTCTCTGCCTGCCGGCCACCGCCGCGTTCGATGTCGCGCTCGGCCCAACGTTCCCGCCGTTTGTTGGCTTTGTCGCGATCCTCGTCGGTGACCCTCTGCACGTACGCGGTGGCAGCAGCGTTTCCCGCCAAGCCCTGCACGGCCGAGACGGACGACTGCGTGACTTGACCGTTTCCCAAGAGGTGCGCCGCATCGACGCCTCGGGTTTCTGAGGTCCGAAGTGGCAGAGCCTTTCCTTCTTGCTCGCCGCGCTCGCTCTTCCGGTCGAAACCCATGACGCTGCCGCTCCCTGTAGTGGGGTCGGTAGCCGGACGTGACACCTGGCCCCGAACCGTTCCGCCAGTCGCCTTCGACGCTAGGCGTACCGGGGGCGTCTGTGGATGTCCATTAGGGCAGACCTCCGTACACGCGGGATCCGTACACGCGGGACCGGACCGTCCGCGGGAAACAGCTCGACAGCGCGATGTCTCCGTGCCTAAGATCCACGGCGACATCGCGTGTCGGTCACCGGCTGGGTGAGGCATGGAGGTGTCAGGAGATGCCTTCTGGAGGCATTCCTTGTCGGTCGAACTGAATCACACGATCATCCACGCCCGGGACAACCGGGAGTCCGCCGAGTTCTTCGCGGATCTGCTGGGCCTTGAGATCACGTCGGAGTGGGGCCCGTTCATCGCGGTGGCGTTGAGCAATTCCGTCACATTGGACTTCGCCACCATCCCCGCGGACAAGATCACCCCGCAGCACTACGCGTTCCTGATCTCCGAGGCGGAGTTCGAGGCGGCGTACGAGAAGATCAAGGTACGCGGCGTCGAGCACTGGGCCGATCCGCATCAGAAGCTGCCGGGCGAGATCAACACCAACGACGGCGGCCGGGGCGTGTACTTCCTGGATCCTGCGGGGCACGCCATGGAGATCATCACCGTGCCGTACGGCGGCTTCCCCGCCTAGCCGCCCGCCCGGCAGCAGCCGTCGCCCGTCGTTCATGACGGGCAGCTCTTCGCGTCGTCCCCCCGGTAGGTCCGGTACAGCGGCAGCTTCCCTTTGTCGCCGGGCCGGTCTACCGGTGGGAACTCGATGATCGGGACGGGCTTGCAGACGGCCCACTGGTCGTTCGCACCCGGGCCGGTGAACCCATAGGTGCCGCTCGCCCCGACGAGGCAGCCGGTGCACGTCCCGCTGCTGATGGTCGAGAAGGTGAGCGTGCTGTACACGTCCTTGGTGGAGGGCAGCCGGACCGGATCGGGAGTCTCCTTGGCGCCTTCGTTGATGTCGCTGTACGTACGGTCGACGGCGGACGCGAGGAGGGCGAACCCGTCGTAATACATGGCCATGTACCCGTCCGCCAAGGGCTTGTCCCCAAGACTGTGATCGCTGTTTATCTTCTTGAAGCGCGCGTGGAAGGGTGAGAAACCGGAGGGCGCATATCCGATGTCGTTCTCCCAGGCGGGGTCGAAGGCCGAGGCGTCGACGATCGTGGCGTTGGCCCTGTCCAGGCTGCGCTTCATGTCGCGGGAGGTGAGCGTCGGCTCGATGCCGATGCCGACCTTGAGGATCCGCAGCTTGCCGCTGCGGTCGCAACCGCCCTCATTCGCGAGGCGGTTGATGAAGGCGGGCAGATCCTGGTCGCGTCCCGCGAAGAAGACGGTGTCCGCCTCGTCACGGCAGATCCTCGCGACGGCGTCGGCGAAGCGCCGCGGGATGCCCTGGTCCTCGCCCGACGAACCGATGTAGTGGGAGTTGTGGTTCTTCAGGTCGTAGGTCTTGCCGAAGTGCCGGTCGAAGAGCTCACGCAGATTCTTGGAGTACACGTCGCCCTCGCGGCTGTCCCAGAGCAGCAGGCCCTTCTCCTTCTGCGGATAGCGGTCGACGTAGTGGGACAGGGCCTTGATGAACTGTTCGTTGTTGGGCGACGTCTTGAAGAAGTAGCGGAAATTCATGGAGGCGGCGGTGATGACCGGGCCCACCGTCGGGATGCCGCGCTTGGTGAGCTCGGCGACCGCTTTGCGGGTGTCCGTCGTGCTGCTCGGGATGCCGGTCACCCCGACCAGCGGCGCCTCCGCGTCCCGCGTCATCTCGGCGAGCCGGTCGACGACGGGCTTCCACTGCTTGAGGTCATTGCCGTCGGGGGCGAAGAGCAGCTGATAGTGCGGGCCGCTGGCGCTGTTCGCCTCCAGCTGCGCCGCGAGAGCTCCAGCGAGGGCGCGCCGGATCATGTCGCCGGTCATCGCACTCGACTCGTTCGACGTGAAGGGCATCATCAGGGCGACGCGCACATAGGGAATGCGGGCCTTGCGGTTCGGCGGGTTCTCCCAGTCCTTTGCGACCCGGGCGTTCTCGTCCGCGATGGCCTCGATGAGGCTCTCGGACTTCTTGTCCGCGTCGAAGGCGTCGGCGGTGACCCCGATGCACTCCCCGGCTATCTCTTCCAGGCCGTCACCGCACGGTCCGGGGCGCGAGTTGTTCCAGGTGATGCCGCCGACGACGAGGGCGGCGACCACCACGGCAGCCACGAGCCATTCGAGGGGGCCCCACTCCTTGGGCGGGTGGTTGAACATCATGACCCCTCACTTACGGGGACGGGCAGGACCTGCCGTTTACGGGCGGCCACCGGCCAGTCGCGGGCGGCTCTTCCGAGGGCCGCGTACCAGGTGCGGTGGCGCCGGGAGAGGAATCCGAGTTCGTCGCCCACCGCCTGGCACAGGGTTTCGGCATCCGGGTCGATCGCCGGGTCGGCGTACGACTCGGAGAGGTACCACAGGGCGTGCAGGAGCCGGTTGATGCAGCGGCCCGCCTCGTCGAGATGGACGTAGCGGGCGGCGTGCTCGCCCAGCGCGATCTCCATCCGGTGGTCGCTCCAACCCACCGCGTCCTCCTGTGAGTTCACGGACCATTCGATGCTTCCCGACGGCGGGGTCGGGGCGGTGGCGCAGTCCCGCACGCACTGCAGCCAGTGCTGGACGCTCTGCTCCGCCTCCTCCGCACCGAACTCGTCCGCCAGCATGTCCACGACCCGTGCCGCGTTCCCTGCGGCCAGGCTGTGGCGCAACGCGTCCGCTTCCTCGTTGGCGGAGCGCTGCACGTGGTGCAGATGCAGGAAGCGGTGGATCTGGTGCCAGCTGTGCGGATCGTCGGGGGGCGGCGACGTACGGCGCGCCTCATGGACGAGGAGCGACTGGAGCAGCCGGTTCTGGACCAACGGCGCCTCGACGGGGACGGTTTGCTGCCACTGCCGCTGCACCAGATACTGAGCCGCCGCGTTGGCGGGCAGCTGTTCGGGGCCGTCGAGACGCAGGTTCTCGGCGAGGGCCTCCGCGGTCGCGTTGTCCCGGGCCAGGCACAGCACGAGGAGGCGGTCGCGCTGGCGCCGGTCCGGCAGCAGATCCTCCAGGAGCACCTGGGTGACCGGGCGCCCCTGCTCGGTGGGCAGGTCGAGCAGGTCCTTCGGGGCCACCGTGCGGTTCTGGCGCGCCGCGTGCACCACCGCCTCGCACAGCACGGTGCTGGCCGCCGGGTGCCCGCCGGTCAGCGAGTGCAGCGCCGATGCCAGGTGCGGGTGGAGCAGCCGCACGGACGCCCGGTCGAGCATCGAGAGGACTTCGTCCCTGCCCAGCGGCGTGAGCGGCACGACGAGCAGTCCCGCGGACGGATCGTGTCCGGCGCGCTGCCAGATGGCGGCGGCCTGCTTGCGCCGCGCGCCGCCTCCGGCGGGCAGCAGGTCGGCGAGTTCACGGCGTACCGCCTGCGGCGCCTCGTCCTGCGGTACGTCCCCGAGGCGGGTGGCGACGACGGTGATCCGGTCACGGTGGGGCCGCTGCGCGATGGCGCGGTGTTCGAGGAGCAGGTTCAGGAAGCGCTGCCCGGCGGGGGCGTGCGCCTCGTCGAGGAGGATCAGCGGCCAGGGCTCACGGTTCAGGTGCCGCACCAGGCCGTAGGCGTCGGCCACCTCTTCGAGGAAGGCGGCCATGAGGGTGTTCTCGACCGCGTGTTGGTAGTCGCCGCCCCGGTGGAAGCGCCGGCCGAGCTCAAGGAGGGCATCGGGTTTCCCGGTCACGCCGTCCGGTGTGGTGTGCCGCTGCCCGTACCAGTTCCGCGCCTGGGTGAAGCCGCGCATGGAGTGGAGCTCACGCAGGATCGCCGCCGTGACCGGCTGCGAGCCGTCGTCGTCCTCCACCGCGTTGCCGGCGGCGGCAGCGCCCGCCGCATCGGTGATGGAGGCTTCGACCCGCTCCGACCACTGCCGCGCCACCTCCCGCTCGCTACCGGCGAGGAGGTCGCAGGCGATCAGGAGCCTGGCGTGCCGGGCGCACACGGCGTCCCGTCCGTCCGCGTCGCCCAGGAACCAGCCGGAGACCGCGAACAGTCCCGGCAACAGGACGGGAAAGTGGCCGATCCCAGGAGCGAGCGCGCACACGATCCGCTCGAGGACCTCGACGAAGTCGGCGGCCGGGGCGGCGGGCACACCCTCGGTCTGTGCGGGGACGACGGGCACGGCTACGGACGCCCCGGGCGCCACGACCCGTACATGGGCCAGCGGCAGCCTCTTGTGGTAGTGCCGCGCGAGCCCGTCGAGGACGGCGCTGCGGCCGAGGCCGTGCTGCCCGGTGAGCAGGACGACGGGCATGTCGTCGCCGAACTCCCGCTTCCTGCGCTCCCGTTCCTCGTAAGCCAGTCCGGTGAGCGACGGAATGAGTGAGCCCACCAGAGGATCGCGACCGTACAGCAGTGGGGTTTGCGGCTTGCCCATCCGACGACATCCTGCTTCCGCTGGGAGCGTTCGGCCGCGAACAGGGCGAGTCGCAGCGCTCCCCCCGTGCACCAGCCGCTGACTACTGCTCCAACTCCTCCCGAATCAGTGGAACTTATCTGTGCTTCCGGACTCCCGCCAGCGGAATCGCGGGAGTCCGGCGGCACGTAAGAACGTTGTTCTACCCTCTTCAGGGCTGTGGATAAATCTCAAGTTCGAATCGGCCGGGGAGACCCGCCGCGGCGCGGACCTCTCCCGGGTAGGCGAGCCTGACCCGTCGCAGCCCGGCCAGGCCTGCCAGATGCGACAGATCGATGTCGGTGCCCTGGATGAGATGGATCTCCACGAGCCCCGGCAGCCTCCGGGCGATGCGCCGCAATGACACGGGCGCGCCCGGCTTCGCGTACACGTAGAGATGTGTGACCTGCGAGACCTGCGCGCGCGGGTCGAAGAGCAGCGTGCTCAGCTGCTCGGGTGAGAGGGTCAGCGTGCGCAGCCCGGGCAGTCGGGCGAGCAGGGCGCCCCACTCGTCGGGCAGCAGTCGCTCACCCGATTCGTGCAGGCGCAGTTCTTCAAGCGCCTGGAATTGCTCGATCTCCGAGAGATCTACCGTGCCGGCGGGCAGCGCGAGGACCCGTAGGTCCCCCAGGCGGGACAGGTCGGCGAGCCCGCGCCAGGGCACTTGAAGGCCCAGGTGCAGGGCGGTGAGGCGCGGGCAGTCCGCCAGCATCGCCAGCGGTTCGAACTGCGGGAGGTCTTCCAGTACGAGGGTGTGCAGCTGGGGCAGCCTGGTGAGCGGTGCGGGCTCCCTGAGGTTGCGGCAGCCCCTCAGGGTGAGGCTCTCAAGGGCCGGGAAGTCCGCGAGCAGACCGAGGTCGTCCAGCTGGAGCGCGCCGCGCAGCCGCAGCTCGCGCAGGCGCTGCGGGTCGAGTGCCGCGCGGACGGCCTGCGGGGTGAAGTCGCCGTGAATGCCGACGCGTTCGCATCCGGGCATGCCCGCGAGGGCGTCGAGCTCGGCGCTGGAGCGCACGGTGACGGGCTGCGACGGGTCAGCGGTGAGGAGCGGCCGGATGATCTCGTCGGCGTAGACAGCGGTGTCGAACCGGTCCCAGTGCCCGAGGAGTTGGGCCCGCACCAGGGGCTGCCGGGTGTCGAGGAACTCCGTCAGGCGCGGTATGGCGGCGTCACCGCCGATCTGGCAGATCGCGTGGACGGTCGCAAGCTCCTCGTCGCCCTCCAGGTCCCCCGCCCTGGGCAGCAGGCCGAGCAGCAGCGGCCCCGTGCGCGCGAGGACCCTGGCCTGGCGCAGGCTGCGCGGCGGGACCATGCGCGCCGCCTCGGTCTCGATGGTCAGCCGCACAGCGGGGTCGAGACGGGTGGCCTGCTCAAGAGAGGCGAGGGCGAGCAGCCGCAGCCTGGCCTGGACCATCGCGTCCTTCTCGCGATTGCCGCGCTCGTTGAGCCGCATGAGCAGATCGGCACGTCCCATGTGATCGCTCTGCGCCACCGCCATCTGCACCACGTCCTCCCACTCGTCCGCATGGGCGTTCTTCACCAGAATGCCGAAGTCCCGCTCTTCAAGCACCGCCTTGGCCCCGAGATAATCCTGAAAAGTACGGTGAATGAAGTCCACGGCCCCCGATGCGGGCTCACGCAGCAGTCCGGTGCGTTCGAGGAGGTACTGCAGGACGTCCTCGGGACTTCCCAGCTGCTGAAGACTCGGCACCTGGGGCTGCAGCCTGCGGAGCAACTCCAGGACGTCCGTGCGCTCGATCTGGGTGCGCTCGTTGCGGATCAGCCAGTACGCGAAACGCTTGAGGGGTTCGGCGGCCGCCTCCTCGCTGAGCGCGGCGGCCTCCTCACCCACCTTGAGGTCCAAGCCGCGCTCCTTGTCGCGCCGTTCGAGCAGCATGGAAAGGGCCGCTTTGTAGAGGGCGGCGCGCCCCTCGGGCAGAAAGCCGTTGCGCTCCTCGTGCAGGGCGCACATCAGGCTGCACATGAGCGGGTTGGTGGCGAGCCTGCTCAACTCCGGTCGTGTGCGCAGGGATTGGATCAGCTCGTCGTCGGACCCGTCGCGTCCCTTTGCCGCCGCGTGCCATCGTCGGATGAAGCGCCGCAGGTCGTCGGGGCGCAGCGCGTTCAGGGTGAACTCGTAGAAGCCCTCGCGCTCCAGCCAGCCGGGGGCGAGCGCGGAGGGGCGGGTGGTGGCGAGCCACAGGTTGCCGGAGAAGGCGGCGAGGAGCCGGCGCAGCCACTCCCTGGTGCGTGCGCGGTCGGCCTTGGGAATCTCGTCCAGGCCGTCGATGAGCAGGAGCCCGCGGCCGTTCTGCAGCACGCGTGCCGTCCAGCCGTCGGGTTCGGTGCCCACGTGCGGGCAGCCCATGCGGCGCAGGAAGTCGTCGGGCAGGGGCAGTTCGGTGCCTTCGCGGACCAGGGTGCGCAGCGGCAGGACGAAGGGAACGCGGCCGAGGAGCTGCGGCAGATGTCCGGGCACCGTTTCCTGCCGCGCGGTGGTCAGGGCGAGCCACTGGACGAGCGTCGTCTTGCCCGTACCGGCGAGGCCGTGCAGCAGTACGCGCCCGTGACCGACGAGGACGGACTCGACGCTCTCCTCGAGTTCCACCGCCCTTTCCGTGCGCGCCGCCTCGGGTTCGTCGTCCACGGCGGCCGTCGCGACGGCCCGCAGGCTCAGGTAGGCGCTCTCCAGAGGCCACTCCTTGCCGTCCTCGTTGCGCAGATCGACGCCGTAGAGGGTCAGGGTGCCGTGCTGCTTGATGACGTAGTCGGAGTATTTCTCCTCGAAGCGGGCGTCCGCCGCCGTCCAGTCGTCCCCCGATACGCGACGCAGGATGACCTCCAACTGGTCGCGCTGGCGCCGCAGTTCCTGGAACTCCTCCAGTTGGGCCCGGGCCGCGAATCCGGGCCGCTGGGTGAAGAACCGCACGAGGTGCACGCAGGCCGTCTGCAGGAGTACGTCGTGGAAGAGCGCCGCGTCGCGGGTGAGCAGCCTGCGCGTGTCGGGCCCGGCCTTGCGGTTGAGCTTCTTGGCCAGCTCCTCGGGCCCGAGCACGAAGATCTCCACGTCGTCCATGTCGAGCTCGCCGAGGGCGAAGAGGGTGCGGGTCAGCGCCTGCCCGACGGAGTCGTGCTCGTCGTCCGCGATCGGCCGCTCGTGCGGTCCCGCGGCCCGCACCGCCCGGCGCACCAGCTCCCGGGCGAGCCGGTGCATGTCGTCCTTGCTGAGCGCGGGGTGGTCCCCGGCGAAGGACAGCAACCCCGTGATGCGTACGGGCCGTTCGGAGTATTCGGCTCCCGGCGCCTTGGGCGGCGGCAGCAACAGCCGCTTCAGCAACGGCACGACGACCGAGGAAGCGACCTTGATACCCATTGCTCCAGCGTCCACTGCAACCCCCGTCGCCGCCGCGAGTTCCCTGGCACACAAAGCGTAGGGCCCGCACCCCCTTCACGGGAGTACGGGCCCAACTGCCCTGGGGCAAGATTTACTTGCGGATGAGCGAGCGCAGCACGTACTGCATGATGCCGCCGTTGCGGTAGTAGTCCGCCTCACCGGGGGTGTCGATGCGGACGACCGCGTCGAACTCCACGCCGGTGTCGGTGGTGACCTTGACCGTACGGGGGGTCGTGCCGTTGTTCAGCTCGGTCACGCCGGTGAAGGAGAAGGCCTCCTCGCCGGTCAGACCGAGGGTCTCGGCGGTCTGGCCCTCCGGGAACTGGAGCGGCAGGACGCCCATGCCGATGAGGTTCGAGCGGTGGATGCGCTCGTACGACTCGGCGATGACGGCCCGCACACCGAGCAGGGCGGTGCCCTTGGCGGCCCAGTCACGGGACGAACCCGAGCCGTACTCCTTGCCCGCGAGGATCGCGAGCGGGGTGCCGGCCGCCTGGTAGTTCTGCGAGGCGTCGTAGATGAAGGAGACGGGGGCGTCTTCCTTCGTGAAGTCGCGGGTGAAGCCGCCCTCGGTGCCCGGCGCGATCTGGTTGCGCAGGCGGATGTTGGCGAACGTGCCGCGGATCATGACCTCGTGGTTGCCACGGCGCGAGCCGTAGGAGTTGAAGTCGCGACGCTCGACGCCGTGCTCCGTGAGGTACTTGCCGGCCGGGGTGTCGGCCTTGATCGCACCGGCCGGGGAGATGTGGTCGGTGGTGACCGAGTCGCCCAGCTTGGCCAGGACGCGGGCGCCCGTGATGTCGGAGACCGGGGTGGTCTCCATCGTCATGCCCTCGAAGTAAGGGGGCTTACGGACGTACGTCGACTGCGGGTCCCACTCGAAGGTGTTGCCGGTCGGGATCGAGAGCGCCTGCCACTGGGCGTCGCCCGCGAAGACGTCCTGGTAGGACTTGTTGAACATGTCCTCGCCGATGGAGTTGGCGACGACGTCGTTCACCTCGGCCTCGGTGGGCCAGATGTCCTTCAGGTAGACGGGGTTGCCGTCCTGGTCGGCGCCGAGGGCGTCCTTGGTGATGTCCACCTTCATCGAACCCGCGATGGCGTACGCGACGACCAGCGGCGGCGACGCCAGGTAGTTCATCTTGACGTCGGGGTTGATGCGGCCCTCGAAGTTCCGGTTGCCGGAGAGGACGGACGTCACGGCCAGGTCGGCGTCGTTGACCGCCTTGGAGACCTCCTCGGGCAGCGGGCCCGAGTTGCCGATGCAGGTGGTGCAGCCGTAGCCGACGAGGTTGAAGCCGACCTTGTCGAGGTAGGGGGTGAGCCCCGCCTTGTCGAAGTAGTCGGTGACGACCTTGGAGCCCGGGGCGAGGGTGGTCTTGACCCACGGCTTGCGGGTCAGGCCCTTCTCGACGGCCTTCTTCGCGACGAGCGCGGCGGCGACCATCACGTACGGGTTCGACGTGTTGGTGCAGGAGGTGATCGCGGCGACGGTGACGGCGCCGTGGTCGATCTCGTACGTCGAGCCGTCGGCGGCGGTGACCGTGGTCGGCTTCGACGGGGTGCCGTTGGAGACGGCCGGGGCGTCGGAGGCCGGGAAGGACTCCTTGCCCGCCTCGGAGTCGTCAGCGACGTAGTTGCGCACGTCCTGCGCGAACTGCTGCGAGGCGTTGGCGAGGACGATGCGGTCCTGCGGACGCTTCGGGCCCGCGATGGAGGGGACGACCGTGGAGAGGTCGAGCTCCAGCTTCTCGGAGAAGTCGGGCTCGGCTGCCGGGTCGAGCCAGAGGCCCTGCTCCTTGGCGTACGCCTCGACGAGTGCGACCTGCTGCGCGTCACGGCCGGTCAGACGGAGGTACTTCAGCGTCTCGTCGTCGATCGGGAAGATCGCGGCGGTGGAGCCGAACTCCGGCGACATGTTGCCGATGGTGGCGCGGTTGGCGAGGGAGGTGGCGGCGACGCCCTCTCCGTAGAACTCGACGAACTTGCCGACGACGCCGTGCTTGCGCAGCATCTCGGTGATCGTGAGGACGAGGTCCGTGGCGGTCGTACCGGCCGGCAGCTCGCCGGTCAGCTTGAAGCCGACGACGCGCGGGATGAGCATGGAGACCGGCTGGCCCAGCATCGCGGCCTCGGCCTCGATGCCGCCGACGCCCCAGCCGAGCACGCCCAGGCCATTGACCATCGTGGTGTGCGAGTCGGTGCCGACCAGCGTGTCGGGGTAGGCCTGGCCCTTGCGGACCATGACCGTGCGCGCCAGGTGCTCGATGTTGACCTGGTGGACGATGCCGGTGCCCGGGGGGACGACCTTGAAGTCGTCGAAGGCGGTCTGGCCCCAGCGCAGGAACTGGTAGCGCTCCTTGTTGCGGCCGTACTCCAGCTCGACGTTCTGGCCGAAGGCGTCCTTCGTGCCGAACTTGTCGGCGATGACGGAGTGGTCGATGACCAGCTCGGCCGGGGAGAGCGGGTTGACCTTGTCCGCGTCGCCGCCGAGCTCCTTGACGGCCTCACGCATGGTGGCGAGGTCGACGACGCAGGGCACGCCGGTGAAGTCCTGCATGATCACGCGGGCCGGCGTGAACTGGATCTCCTGCGAGGGCTGGGCCTGGGAGTCCCAGCCGCCGATCGCACGGATGTGGTCGGCGGTGATGTTCGCGCCGTCCTCGGTGCGGAGCAGGTTCTCCAGCAGCACCTTCAAGCTGTAAGGGAGGCGCGCGGAGCCCTCTACCTTGTCCAGCTTGAAGATCTCGTACGACTCGTCACCCACGCGCAGCGTGCTGCGGGCGTCGAAGCTGTTCGCCGACACGACAGTCTCCTTCATATATGTGCTATGTGCGCGTTTACGTCACATCCTGCCGCCACGACTCCTCGTCGATCCGCTAAGGTAAGGCTTAGTTAGGTAGCCCTTACCGGGTGGCGGCTTCTGGTGCGCCTCGGCAGATATCTCGATGTCGAGATAACTCTAGTACATCACCCGCGCGTACGACGAGGCGCGTCCGCTCGACGGGGTGCGTCAGCCTGCCCTCATGCCTGCCCTCATGCCTGCCCTCACGCCTGTCTTCACGCCGAAGGGAGCACGGAGAACTCCAGCGCACGCAGCCGCTCCGGCTCCGAGACCACCTCGTACGCGGCGACCCGCTCGCCCTCGACCCTGATCAGAAGGGCGAGGAGCAGTCGTCCGTACGGGGCCACGACCAGGCCCATCGTGCCGCCCACGAGCGCGGGCTCCGCGAAGCGGGCGTTGCGCCGCAGAAGCAGCGTCTCTTCCGCCACGGCCCGGGCGCCGCGGATCACGGCGGTGAGGTCGGCGGTGCGTACGACGTCGGGGGCGAGGACCTTGAGCAGCGCTTCGATGTCGCCGGCGCGGGCTGCCGCGAGGAAGGCGTCGACGACCCGCCGGTCCCCCGCGAGCCCGGGAGTGGCGAGGATCTCGCGCGGGCCCTGGACCTTGTGGCGCGCGCGGCTCGCGAGCTTCTTCGTGGCGACCGGGGTGCGCTCCACGACGGGGGCGATCTGCGCGAACGGCACGGCGAACAAGTCGTGCAGTACGAACGCGACACGCTCGGCGGGTCCCAGCGTGCCGAGGACCACGAGCAGCGCGCGGCCCACGGAGTCGGCGAGGAGCACTTCCTCCTCCGGGTCGCCGTCCACGCCGGGCTGCGGGATCCGGGCGGGCAGGTGCTCGGGCAGGTGCTCGCCCGCCGGTTGCTCGTGGCGGGTCGCGGCGGAGCGCAGCATGTCCAGGCAGATGCGGGAGACGACCGTGCGGAGCCAGCCGGTGAGGTTCTCGATCTCCGGGGCGTCGGTGTCGGCGTCGGTGCGGCTGAGGCGCAGCCAGGCCTCCTGGACGGCGTCGTCGGCGTCGCTGAGCGAGCCGAGCATGCGGTAGGCGAGACCGCGCAGATGGCCCCGGTGTGCCTCGAAACGATCCGCGAGCAGCTCTTGCCCGTCCATCGGTCACCTTTTCCCGTCGTACGCCGTCACCTTCGTGCCCCGCGGCCGAGCCGCGACAGTAACGCCACGAAGGAGAACCGTCATGACCGCCACCACCCTCGCCCAGCCACTCCTGCACGGCACAGGGCTCGGCGACCTCCGGCTGCCCAACCGTGTGGTGATGGCCCCGCTCACCCGGGCCCGCGCCGACAACCCCGCCCTCGCCCCCACGGAGCTGCACGCGGCCTACTACGGGCAGCGGGCCAGTGCCGGGCTCATCGTCACCGAGGGGACCTGGGTCAGCGAACGGGCCATCGGGTTCGTCAACGTCCCCGGCGTCTACAGCGAGGCGCAGGTCACCGGATGGCGCCGGGTCACCGACGTCGTCCACGCCCTCGGCGGCCGCATCGTGCAGCAGCTCTGGCACACCGGCGCCGCATCGCACCCCGATCACCTCGGGGGCGCACTGCCCGCGGGGCCCTCGGCGATCGACCCCCGCGCGATGTCCTTCACCCCCGGCGGATTCAAGGAGACGCTCACGCCGCGCGAGATGAGCCCCGACGACATCGCGGCCACCGTCGCCGAGTTCCGTGCGGCGGCGGCCAACGCGCGGCGCGCCGGATTCGACGGGGTCGAGATCGGCGCCCTCGGCGCGTTCCTGTTCGCCCAGTTCCTCAACCCCCGCCTCAACCACCGCACCGATGCCTACGGCGGCTCGCGCGCGGGGCGGCGGCGGCTGCTGCTCGACGTCGTCGACGCGGTCACCGCCGAGTGGGACGGACGGCGCGTCGGCGTGCGCCTTTCGCCGTACATGGCCGCGACCGAACGCTTCGTCGTCGACGAGGAGCTGCTCGCCGACCACGACGAACTCGTGACGGTGCTCGACGACCGCCCCCTCGCCTATCTCCACCTGCGGGGCCCCGACGTCCGGGGGCCCGACCTCCGGGGGCCGGGTGACACCCCCGGCTTCGAAGCGTTCGCGCGCTACCGGAAGCGGTTCGACGGACCGCTGATCGTGAACAACGGCTTCGACAGGGACTCCGCGAACGCTCTCGTCGACGCGGGGTTCGCCGACGCCGTCTCCTTCGCCAGGCACTTCGTCGCCAACCCCGACCTGGTCAGCCGGTTCGCCCTGGGGCGCGAGACGGCGGCCGGTGACCCCGCCACGTACTACCAGGGAGGCGCGCAGGGGTACGTCGACTATCCGGCCGCGGGCTGAGCGCCGGACGACGCGCGTACGAGGAGGGCGGCGGGAACGACGACCGGCCCCGGCGCCGCCGCATCGCCGCCGCCTTCGACCAGGTCGGCCAGGAGGCCCACGGCGGCGCGCGCCGTCCGTTCCGGGTCGAGGGTCACCGTGGTCACGGGCGGCTGTGTCGTCGCGTATCCGGGGTCCTCGCTCGCGCACACCACCCGCAGTTCGTCCGGGACACGCAGGCCGACCCTGGCCGCGGCGGCGAGGAGTTGGCGGCCGCCCGGGTCGTACGCCGCGTAGACGGCGTCGGCGCGGTCCGGGCCCCGGAGCAGCGCGTCGAACGCACGCCCCTGGTCGTCCGCCACGCCGAAGGGCACGATCAGCGGGTCGGCGCCGCGCTCCGCGCACCATCCGGCGTACGCCGCCGTCACCGCGCGTGCGTAGTGCTCGTCGCCGTTGCCGGACTGGAGCGCGATCCGGCGGGCGCCGGACGCCGCGAGGTGATCGAGGACCTCGCGGGTGGTCGCATCGTGGTCGTTGTCGACCCAGTGGTCGCCGGGCAGCGGGTCGCCGGGTACGCCGTCGAAGACGACCGGGATGCCGCGGGCGCGCAGCGCGCGGACCATCGGGTCCCCGCGCGGACTGTCCATGATCAGCATGCCGTCGACGGCGAGGCTGTGCCACGAGCCGTCCGCGACGCGCTCCGCGGGCAGCGTGGTGAGGGCGTAGCCACGCGCGTGGGCAGCCGATGTGGCCGCCGTGACGGCGCGCGAGAAGTAGGCGATCTCCGTGTAGTTCCAGGCGGCGGAGAACGTCGTGACGGCGATGCCGAGCGTTCGCGTGCGCGGGGCGGTGCGGCGGGTGCCGTAGCCGAGGGCGGTGGCGGTTTCCCGCACCCTGCGGCGGGTGGCTGCGCTCAGGCGGCCGGTGCCGTTCAGGGCGTGCGAGACCGTTGCGGTCGACACCTCCGCTGCGCGTGCTATGTCGGTGAGGGTGGGCCCTTGCACGCGGGAGATCCTACGGAATCCCCCGTCCCAGGGGCAGGGGGCCTCGGATTCCGTTGCCGACAGGCAGTTCTGGTTAACGGGTTACTCGGTGAGTCTTTGAGCCACCGCTTCGCGGCGGATTTTTCCCGCCACCCGCCCATTGCCCCGCGTCACAGCTGCCAGGAGACCCCCATGCCCTCTCCGCTCCCCTTCCCCCTCTCCCGGCGCGGCCTCATCGCCTCCGCCGGGGCCGCCGGGATGCTCGCCGCCGTGGGTGCGCCCGCCCAGGCCGCTCCACGGCGCCGGTCCGCCGCCCTCGTACTGCACAACTCCCGCGTGTTCACCGGCACTCGGGGTCACGCCCCCGCGCAGGCCGTAGCCGTCGGGCGGGACGGGAAGATCCTTGCCGTCGGGAGCGACTCCGCTCTCAAGCGGTTCATCGGGCGGGACACTCAGGTGGTGGACGGCCGTGGCGGCACCGTCATGAGCGGGATACACGACGGGCACGCCCACCCCATGGACGCCGCGAACCGCTCGCTGCGGCCTTCGCTTGCCGGCGCCGAGCAGACCGTCGAGGCGCTGCAGAAGACGCTGACCGGGTTCCTGAAGGACTCCGCCGATCAGGAGCCCGACGGGTGGCTCGTGGTGGAGGACTGGAATCCCGTGGGATTGCTGCCGCACGGGATCGCCCCGCATCACTCCATGCTCGACGCCCTGCCGACCCGGCGGCCCATCGCCCTGCGTGGCGGCGACGGGCACAACATCTGGGTCAACCGGCGCGCCCTCGACATCGCGGGCATCACTGCCTCCACCCCTGACCCGGTCGGCGGCAAGATCGTCAAGGGCTCGGACGGCAAGCCGACCGGAGTCCTCAAGGACGACGCCCAGCCCCTCGTGACCCGGCACATCCCCGAGCCGGATCAGGCGCAGCTCGTCGCCGCGGCCGCGAAGACCCTGGCCGAAGCCGCCGCATCCGGCATCACCACCTTCATGGAAGCCGTCGTGGGCAAGGGCGAGTTGGCCCTCTACAAGGCGCTCGCCGAGAGCGGGCAGCTGCCTCAGCGCATCGTGCCCGCCCTGCGCATCGACACCGACAAGACCAAGGACCCGGCCGCGGCCCTGGCCTACGCGCGCGGCCTGCGTGACACGTTCGGCGAGGTGCCCGGGCTCCGCTTCGGCACCGTCAAGGTCTTCCTCGACGGTGTCATCGAGTACCCGGCGCAGACCGCGGCGCTGCTCGAGCCCTATCTGGACGATGACGGGAAGCCGACCGACCACCGCGGCGAGCTGTACGTGTCCGCCGCGGACTACGGCCGTCTCACCGCCGCCTTCAACAAGGACGGCTGGCAGATGCACGCGCACGCCATCGGCGACCGCGCGGTCCGCACCTCCCTCGACGGCTACGCGTACGCCCTGCGCACCACCGGAGCGCGCGGCCTGCGCAACACCACCGCCCATCTTCAGCTCGTCGACCCCGCCGACCTGCCCCGCTTCGCCCTGCTCGGCGTCATCCCCTGCATGCAGCTCCAGTGGGCGACCCGCAACACCTGGACCATGGACGCCCTGCTGCCCTACATCGGCGCCGACCGTCACCGTTGGCAGTACCCGGCGCGCAGCCTGGAGCGGCACGGGGCGCGGCTCTCCGGTGGCTCGGACTGGCCTGTCGATCCGCTCCAGGTGTGGAACCAGGTGCGGACCGCCGTCGACCGGTTCGGGGCCGATGGCGAGGGTGACCTGTACCGCGAGCAGGAAGGTCTCAGCCGCTCGTCCTCCCTGCTCATGCACACCCTCGGCACGGCGCGTCAGCTCCGTATGGACCACCTCACCGGAACCGTCGAAACGGGAAAGTCGGCCGATCTGGTGCTGCTCGACCGCGATGTGACGCGGTGTCCGGTGGCCGATATCAGCTCTGCCGAAGTGCGACTGACGTTGACCGGAGGCACAGTGGTGCATGACGCCGAATCGTCGGCCGGGCGCGCTGCCGCCGCCCGGGTGACGCGCGCGGCAGCGGGGCCGCGGCCCACGGCGCAGGCCGCGGTGCACGGCGGACGGCATGCCTCATGCGGTTGCGGCTGAGCTGACGCAGTGAAGTGACGTACGGAAACGACGTACAGGAACTTCCGTGCTGAATCGGTCATTTCTCATATGGCCTACCCCGGCGATGGCGTCATCTCATATCTGAGATAACCTGCACAACATGGCAGACGATTACCTCGTACGTATCGGCAAGCTCATCCGCGACGCCCGTCAGCACCGGGGCTGGACGCAGTCGCAGCTTGCCGAGGCGCTCAACACAAGTCAGAGCGCCGTGAACCGCATCGAGCGGGGCAACCAGAACATCAGCCTTGAGATGATCGCCCGTATCAGCGAAGCGCTGGACAGCGAGATCGTCTCCCTCGGGTATGCCGGGCCGATGCATCTGCGCGTGGTCGGCGGGCGGCGGCTCTCCGGCTCCATCGACGTCAAGACGAGCAAGAACGCCTGCGTGGCGCTGCTCTGTGCCTCCCTGCTCAACAAGGGACGCACGGTGCTGCGCCGCGTGGCGCGCATCGAGGAGGTCTACCGCCTCCTCGAAGTGCTCAACTCGATCGGCGTGCGCACCCGTTGGATCAACGACGGGGTCGACCTGGAGATCGTGCCGCCCGCCAAGCTCGACATGGAGGCGATCGACGCGGAGGCCGCGATCCGGACCCGCTCGATCATCATGTTCCTCGGTCCGCTGCTGCACCGCATGGACCGCTTCAACCTGCCGTACGCGGGCGGTTGCGACCTCGGAACGCGCACGATCGAGCCCCACATGATCGCGCTGCGCCGCTTCGGTCTCGACATCGCCGCGACCGAGGGGCTCTACCACGCCGAGGTCGCGCGCGACGTCGTCCCTGACCGCCCGATCGTGCTGACCGAGCGCGGCGACACCGTGACCGAGAACGCCCTCCTCGCCGCGGCGCGCAGCGACTGCACGACCGTCATCCGCAACGCCTCGTCGAACTACATGGTCCAGGACCTGTGCTTCTTCCTTGAGGCGCTCGGTGTGAAGGTCGAGGGCATCGGCACGACGACCCTCACCGTGCACGGCGTCCCGACCATCGACGTCGACGTCGACTACTCCCCCTCCGAGGACCCGGTCGAGGCGATGAGCCTGCTCGCCGCGGCGGTCGTCACGGAGTCCGAGCTGACGGTGAACCGCGTCCCGATCGAGTTCCTGGAGATCGAGCTCGCGGTCCTGGAGGAGATGGGCCTCGACCACGACCGCACGCCGGAGTACTTCGCGGACAACGGCCGTACGCGCCTGATCGACCTCACCGTCCGGCCCTCCAAGCTGGAGGCGCCGATCGACAAGATCCACCCGATGCCGTTCCCCGGCCTGAACATCGACAACGTCCCCTTCTTCGCGGCGATCGCGGCGGCGGCGCAGGGCAAGACGCTGATTCACGACTGGGTCTACGACAACCGCGCGATCTATCTGACCGACCTGAACCGCCTCGGCGGTCGCCTCCAACTCCTCGACCCGCACCGGGTGTTGGTGGAGGGCCCGACCCGCTGGCGCGCCGCCGAGATGATGTGCCCGCCCGCGCTGCGGCCCGCCGTGGTCGTGCTGCTCGCGATGATGGCGGCCGAGGGCACGTCCGTCCTGCGCAATGTGTACGTGATCAACCGTGGCTACGAGGAGCTGGCCGAGCGGCTCAACTCCGTGGGCGCGCAGATCGAGACGTTCCGGGACATCTAGGAGTTCGCCGGTCGCTCGCCTCCGTAACCCTCTACGTGGTCTTCACGAACTCGCGGATCGCCTCGGCCAGCGCGTCGGGGCGGTCCAGCGGGATCAGGGTGCGGCAGTCGTCCAGTTCCACCAGGCGGCTCTTGGGGAGCAACTCGGCGAATCTGCGGCCGTGTTCCAGGGGCATCATCTTGTCCTGCCTGCCCCAGACGACCAGGGCCGGCCTGTCGTACGTGCGCAGGGCGTCCGCCGCCTCCTGCATCTCCGTCCTGCGGGCCGAGCGCAGATAGCGCACCAGGATCTGGCGGGCCACGGGGTCGGTGCGCAGGGGTTCGAGCCAGCGGTCCGTCAGGTCGTGCGGGACGGGGCGGTGCGCCATGACCGCGAATCCCGTGCCCGGGACGCGGCGCAGGGCGCGCACGGAGAGGACGCGGATCAGGAGCGCGATGCCGCCGGGGACGCGCGCGGCGGCGTCCATCATCTTGCCGCCCGCGCGCGGCGGGTAGTTGTCGAAGGCCTCGCAGCCCGCGATGACCATGCGGCCGACGCGGTCGGGGCGCTCGGCCGCGAGTTGCTGGAGCCGTCCGGCGTCGTTCTCGACGAAGACCGCGTCGTCGCCGAGCTCCAGCGCGTCGGCGAACTCACCGATCAGCCGGGCCATGGTCTGCGGCGTCAGCTCGGCGCCCTGCTTCAGCGGTACGCGATGACTGCCGTACGGGAGTGTCGGCACCAGGCAGCGGAACTCGTCGCCCAGTTCCTCGACGACGTGCCGCCATACGCTGCCGTCCTGAACGGGGCCGTGCAGCAGGACGATCGGCGTGCCCGCACCTCCCGTGTCCTCGTACTCGATCGGTCCCACGGAAAGCTCGATCTGTGCCATGGCCGCCCCGTTTCCTGGTCTGATCGTCGGGCCCGACGCTATGCGGCTCAGTCGAGAACCGCCACCCCGTCAAGCTCCACCAGGCACTGCTCGTCCCAGAGGCGTACCGCGCCGATCACCGCCATCGCGGGATAGTCGCGGCCCGCCAACTGCTTCCAGATGCGGCCCAGTTGTGGAGCCTGGCTGCGGTAGTCGGCGACGTCCGTGGCGTAGACGGTGACGCGGGCGAGGTCGGCGGGGGTGCCGCCCGCGTGGCGCAGGGCGGTGAGGAGATTGGTCAGCGCCTGCTCGAACTGCTCGGGCAGGGTCGTGCCGGTGACCTTGCCTTCAGCATCGAGGGAGGTCTGGCCCGCGAGGAAGACGAGACGGCCGCCCGTCGCGGTGACGGCGTGCGAGAAGCCGGTGGGCGGGGAGAGTTCGGCGGGGTTGACGCGCTCGATGCTCATGCGGAGGGCTCCTCACGGGGTGCCTCATGGGTTGCCTCATGGGTCGCGGACTGCGGGGCGGCCTGCGCCTGTGCCTGTTCGGCGTACAACTCCTTGGCGATGATGGTGCGTTGGACCTCGCTCGCGCCTTCGTAGATGCGGGGCGCACGCACCTCACGGTAGAGGTGCTCAAGGAGATGACCTCGCTGCAAGGCGCGCGCACCGTGCAGTTGGACCGCCGCGTCCACGACGTACTGCGCCGTCTCCGTGGCCATCAGCTTCGCCATGGCCGCGCGTCGGGCGATGTCCGGTTCACCGCGGTCGTACGCCGCCGCTGCCGCGTGCACCATGAGGCGGGCCGCCTCCGTGCGCGTCGCCATCTCCGCGACCTGGTGCGCCACCGCCTGGAGGTCCTTCAACTTGCCGCCGAACGCGTCCCGTCGGGCGGTGTGCGCGAGTGTCGCGTCGAGGGCCGCGCCCGCCATGCCGACCGCGAAGGCGCCGACGCTGGGGCGGAAGCGGTTGAGGGTGGTCATGGCGACGCGGAACCCACGGTCGGGTTCGCCGAGTACGTCGTCGCCGGTGACGGTCACGCCGTCGAAGGCGAGCGCGCCGATCGGGTGCGGGGAGAGCATGTCCAGGGGGGTGCCGGTGAGACCCGCGCGGTCGGCGGGCACGAGGAAGGCGGTGACGCCGCGGGCGCCTGCGCCGGGGGTCGTACGGGCGAAGACGGTGTAGAAGTCGGCCTCGGGGGCGTTCGAGATCCAGCACTTCTCGCCGGTGAGCCGCCAGGAGGAGGCGCCGTCCGGCTCGGCGCGCAGGGCAAGGGCCGCCGCGTCCGAGCCCGCGCCGGGTTCGGAGAGCGCGAAGGCGGCGACGGCGCGCCCCGCGCGGGCGGGCGCCAGCCACTGCTCGCGCTGGAGCGCGGAGCCGTACGCGGCGACGGGGTGCGCCCCGAGCCCTTGCAGGGCGAGCGCCGTCTCGGCCTCCGTGCAGGCGTAGGCGAGGGACTCGCGCAGGAGGCAGAGGCCCAGGGCGCCCGAGGTGGCGCGCGGGGCCGGGGGCTGCGAGGCGGCGGAGCCACCCGGCCCCTCCCCCGCGAACAGGCGGTCGAGGAGACCCAGTTCCCCGAGGGCCTCCACCAGCGGGCGGTTCACGCGGCCCGGCTCGCCCTTCTCCGCCAGCGGGCGCAGCCGCTCGTCGGCGAGGGTGCGTAGCTCCTCGCACCAGGCGGTTTGTTCTGGATTGAGCGAGAATGCCGTCATGCAGGGCCCCTCCTCTATCGCGCACCGTTGACTGTCGTCACCATCACGATACGCTCGTTGCGCGAGCTCACCACAAGCCCGAACGGCAAGGGGGCGACCCGCTGTGGACGCCAAGAGTGCACTCCGACTCCACCCATCGGCTCACGTCGACACCTTCGCCCGGGATCATCTCCCGCCGCCGGAGCAGTGGCCCGCGTTCGTCCACGACCGGCCCGAGCTGCATTACGCCGACCGCCTCAACTGCGGCGCCGAGCTCCTCGACCGGACCGTGGAGCGGCACGGCGCCGACAGGACCGCGTTCCGTGCGGGCTCCGGCAACGTGTGGACGTACGGCGAACTGCAGCGGCACGTCGACCGGATCGCGCACGTCCTGACCGGCGAACTCGACGTACTGCCAGGACAGCGCGTCCTGTTGCGCGGCCCCACGACGCCCTGGCTCGCGGCCTGCTGGCTCGCGGTGATGAAGGCGGGCGCGGTCGCGGTCACCGTCCTGGCCCAGCAGCGCTCGCACGAGCTCGCCACGATGTGCGAGATCGCCGAGGTCGGCCACGCACTGTGCGACGCCCGCTCCGTGGACGACCTGACCAAGGCCGGGATCCCCGGGCTGAGTGTCACCACCTTCGGCGGGGACACGGACGACGACCTGCTTGTGCGCGCCGCCCGGAAGGCCGACGTCTACGAGCCCGTCGACACCGCGGCCGACGACGTCGCCCTCATCGCCTTCACCTCCGGCACCACCGGGCGCCCCAAGGGCTGTATGCACTTCCACCGTGATGTGCTCGCCATCGCCGACACCTTCGCGCGCCATGTCCTGAAGCCGGTGCCCGACGACGTGTTCGCGGGCAGCCCACCGCTCGGATTCACCTTCGGGCTCGGCGGACTCGTCATCTTCCCGCTGCGGTTCGGCGCCTCGTCGCTCCTCCTCGAACACGCCGCCCCCAAGCAGCTGTTGCCCGCCATCGCCGAGCACGGCGTGAGCGTGCTCTTCACGGCACCGACCGCCTACCGCACGATGCTCGACGAGCTGAGCAGGCCGGACGCCTGCGACGTCTCCACGCTGCGGCGGTGCGTATCCGCCGGGGAGAATCTGTCCGCCGCCACCTGGCACGCCTGGCACGAGCGCACCGGGCACCGCATCATCAACGGCATCGGCGCGACCGAGCTGCTCCACATCTTCATCTCCGCCGCGGACGAGGCGATCCGGCCCGGCACCACGGGCCGTCCCGTCCCTGGCTGGCACGCGCGTGTGGTCGACGATTCGGGGGCTCAGGTGCCGGACGGAGAGCCGGGCCTTCTCGCCGTGCGCGGCCCTGTCGGCTGCCGGTATCTGGGCGACGAACGACAGCTTCAGTACGTACGCCACGCCTGGAACGTCACCGGCGACACCTATGTCCGCGACGCCGACGGCTACTTCACCTACGTGGCCCGCGCGGACGACATGATCATATCGGCGGGGTACAACATCGCGGGCCCGGAGGTCGAGGAGGCACTCCTGCGCCACCCCGACGTCCTGGAGACGGCCGTCGTGGGGCGCCCCGACGAGCTGCGCGGACAGGCGGTCGTCGCGTACGTCGTCCCGCGCGCGGGCACCGAACGTGACCCGGAGAGGCTGCGCGAGTTCGTGAAGGGCGAGCTCGTGCCGTACAAGTGCCCGCGCGAGATCGTCTTCCTGGACGCACTGCCGCGCACCGCGACGGGCAAACTGCAACGGTTCCGGCTGCGGGAGCCGGGGCCCGTAGAGTGATCACGTGTCCGAGCAGCACACTCCACGGTCCCTGATCGTCACCTTCTACGGCGCCTACGGGCGCGCGGCCCCCGGCCCTGTGCCGGTCGCCGACCTTGTCAGGCTCCTCGCCCCGCTGGGCGTGGACGCCCCGTCCGTGCGCTCGTCCGTGTCCCGGCTCAAGCGGCGCGGTCTTCTCCTCCCCGCGCGGACGGCGGCGGGCGCGGCGGGGTACGCCTTGTCGCCCGACGCACGCCTGCTCCTGGAGGACGGCGACCGGCGCATCTACGCCACTCCGCCGGCCGCGCGGCGTGACGGCGGCTGGGTGCTCGCCGTCTTCTCCGTACCGGAGTCGGAACGCCAGAAGCGGCACGTCCTGCGCTCCCGCCTCGCCGGACTCGGCTTCGGAACGGCCGCTCCGGGGGTGTGGATCGCCCCCGCGCACCTCTACGAAGAGACCCGGCACACCCTGGAGCGCCTCCAACTCGCCTCGTACGTCGATCTGTTCCGGGGCGAGCACCTGGGCTACGCGGCGACGGCGGACGCGGTGGCCCGCTGGTGGGACCTGTCCTCGATCGCCAAGGAGCACGAGGCGTTCCTGGACCGGCACGAGCCGGTGCTCAGGTCCTGGCAGGGCCGGAGCGACACCCCGCCGGACGCGGCGTACCGGGACTATCTCCTGGCCCTGGACTCCTGGCGCCGGCTGCCGTACGCGGATCCGGGCCTTCCGGGGGATCTTCTCCCCGACGGGTGGCCCGGCGACCGGTCCGCCGAGGTCTTCACGGCGCTCGACGGACGGCTGCGGGACGCGGGGGCGAAGTTCGTCAACTCCCCAGCTTGAGGCGGGGCTTGGGCGCGTCCGTCCGCCCCGTCTGCGGGCGGCGACTGCCCGCCCCGTACTGCTGCGGCCAGCTGACACCCGGCCCCGCGTACCCCTGCTCGGCCGCGGCGTGCAGCGTCCAGTGCGGGTCGTACAGATGCGGGCGTGCGAGCGCGCACAGGTCAGTGCGGCCCGCCAGGATGAGGGAGTTGACGTCGTCCCAGGAGGAGATGGCGCCGACCGTGAGGACGGGGATACCGGTTTCGTTGCGGATGCGGTCGGCGAACGGGGTCTGGTAGGAGCGGCCGTACGCGGGGCGCTCGTCGGAGACGACCTGTCCCGTGGAGACGTCGATCGCGTCGGCTCCGTGCGCGGCGAAGGCGCGGGCGATCTCGACGGCGTCGTCCGCGGTGGTGCCGCCGTCGGCCCAGTCGGTGGCCGAGACGCGGACGGTCATGGGCTTTCCATCCGGCCACAACTCCCTTACCGCTTCGAAGACTTCGAGAGGAAAGCGCAGGCGTTTCTCCAGCGAGCCGCCGTACGCGTCCGTCCTGCGGTTGGTCAGCGGCGAGAGGAACCCGGAGAGCAGATAGCCGTGCGCGCAGTGCAGTTCGAGGAGGTCGAATCCGCCGCGCTCGGCCCGCCGGGCCGCAGAGACGAACTGCTCGCGGATCTCGTCCAGCCCGGCCCGGTCCAGCTCGTGCGGGCGCTGGCTGTTCGCCTTGTACGGGACGGGCGAGGGCGCCACCAGCGGCCAGTTGCCCTCGTCGAGAGGCTCGTCGATGCCCTCCCACATCAGCTTCGTCGAGCCCTTGCGGCCCGAGTGACCCAGCTGGACGCCGATCGCGGTGCCCGGCGCCTGCGCGTGCACGAAGTCCGTGATCCGGCGCCAGGCGTCGGCCTGTGCGTCGGTGTAGAGCCCGGCGCAGCCCGGTGTGATGCGGCCGTGCTCGCTGACGCACACCATCTCCGTCATGACCAGGCCCGCGCCGCCGAGCGCCCGCGCGCCCAGGTGGACGAGGTGGAAGTCGCCGGGGACGCCGTCCGTCGCGGAGTACATGTCCATGGGGGACACGACCACGCGGTTGCGCAGGGTGAGGTCGCGCAGCCGGAAGGGCGTGAACATCGGCGGCGTACCGTCCGGGCAGCCGAAGTCGCGCTCGACGGACCCGGTGAAGTGGGCGTCGCGCAGGCGCAGATTGTCGTGGGTGACGCGGCGGCTGCGGGTGAGCAGGTTGAACGCGAACTGGCGTGGCGGCTGGCCGAGATAGTCGGGGAGGCGCTCGAACCACTCCAGGCTGGCGCGGGCCGCGCGCTGCGTGGACTCGACGACGGGGCGGCGCTCCGTCTCGTACGCGGCGAGGGCCTCGGGGATGCCGGGCTGCTCCTGAAGGCAGGCGGCAAGGGCGAGGGCGTCCTCGACGGCCAGCTTGGTGCCGGAGCCGATGGAGAAGTGGGCGGTGTGGGCGGCGTCGCCGAGAAGGACCGTATTGCCGTACGACCAGTGTTTGTTGACGACCGTGCGGAAGTTGATCCAGGAGGATTTGTTGCCGCGCAGGGTCCGGCCGCCGAGCGCGTCGGCGAAGATCTTGGCGCAGCGTTCGGTCGCATCGCGCTCGTCGAGCTCCGCGAACCCGGCCGCCTCCCACACCTCTTCGCGCATCTCGACGATGACCGTGGACTCGCCCGTCCCGGCGGTCGAGAAGGGATAGCCGTGCAGCTGCATCACGCCGTGCTCGGTCTCGGCGATCTCGAAGCGGAAGGCATCGAAGGCGAAGTCGGCCGCGAGCCAGATGTAGCGGCAGCGATGCGTCTCGACGCTCGGCCCGAAGTCCTCCGCGTGCGCCTCGCGCGTGAGACTGTGCACACCGTCCGCCGCGATCACCAGGTCGTACGAGGCGGAAAGCTCGGCCGCTGACGGCGCCTCGGCGCGAAAGCGCAGGTCGACACCGAGCTCCCGGCACCGCTCGTGCAGGATGCCGAGCAGCCTGCGCCGCCCGAGCGCGGCGAACCCGTGCCCGCCCGAGGTGTGACGGCTCCCCCGGTGCACGATGTCGATGTCGTCCCAGCGCACGAACTCCGCCTGCAGCGCGGCGTAGACGACGGGATCGGCGTGCTCGATGCCGCCGAGCGTCTCGTCCGAGAGGACGACGCCGAAGCCGAACGTGTCGTCCGGGGCGTTGCGCTCCCAGACGGTGATCTCGCGCTCCGGGTCGAGCCGCCTGAGGAGTGCCGCGGCGTAGAGCCCGCCGGGCCCGCCGCCGATGACGGCGATGCGGTGGGCCGTGCCGCGCGCGGGGTGCACGGGGGCTGTCATCGTCAGCGCCCCTGCCACTTGGGCGGGCGCTTTTCCGTGAACGCCGCGTGGAATTCCTTGTAGTCCTCGCCGGTCATGAGGAGGGCCTGCGTCGCCGCGTCCAGCTCCACGGCGGCGGCCATCGGCATGTCGAGTTCCGAGGTCAGCAGCGCCTTGGTCTGCGCGTACGCGAGGGCGGGCCCGTCGGCGAGGCGGCGCGCCAGGGTCTGTGCGGCCTCGGCCGCCTTGCCCTCGTCCGTCAGCTCACTGATCAGGCCGATCCGCTCGGCCTCGGGGGCGCGCACCGGGTCGCCGAGCATCAGGATCCGGGTGGCGTGGCCGAGGCCGACGACGCGGGGCAGGAGGTACGCGGCTCCCATGTCGCCGCCCGACAGGCCGACCCGCGTGAAGAGGAAGGAGAACCGCGCCGAGGGATCGGCCACCCGGAAGTCCGCGGCGAGCGCGAGCACCGCGCCCGCGCCCGCGGCCACCCCGTGGACGCCGGCGATCACCGGGAAGGGGCACTCGCGAATGGCCCGTACGACCTGTCCCGTCATGCGGTTGAAGTCGAGCAGCTGCGCGGTGTCCATGCCGAGGGTCGCGCCGATGATCTCGTCGACGTCACCGCCCGAGCAGAAGCCGCGCCCCTCTCCGCCGAGGACCAGCGCGCGTACGGACTTGTCGCGGGAGAGTTCGGCCAGGAGATCGCGCAGGTCGGCGTAGGCGCCGAAGGTGAGCGCGTTCAGCTTGTCGGGGCGGGCGAGGGTGACCGTGGCGACCCCGTCGTCCACCTCGAAGCGGAGGTGCTGCCAGTCGGGGGTGCGGGGGGCGGAGCCGGTGAAGGGACTCATGACGACGTGCGGCCTCCTCGGTCGGGGCGGCGGCGGTCTACTCCTTCGAAGTTATCACCTGTCCGTGACTGTCGTCACGAGTGCGCGATACGTCACGGGCGCGCGACCACGCGGTCACACGTCCGCATCAGGGCCCCCTTCAAGGAACGGAAATCCTGAAATGAATGTCTTGTCGCCTGAGGTACCCAAGGGTCGGACGTCCCGGAAATGCCCGACCGTCGACCCTGTCGACATAGCGCTTAAGATTCGTACGGTTGAAAGCAGGACCTCCTGCTGCCCTGAACGGACCCGCCTTGCCCGAACCTTCCGCTCCAGCCTCGTGGCGCATCGCGCTGCCGCACACCACTGCGGCCGTGCCGATCGCCCGTGCACTGGTGCGTACCGCACTCACGGAGATCGAGTCGCCCGCCGACAGCGATACCGCTGAGCTGCTCACGGCCGAGCTGGTGGCCAACGCGGTGGAGCACACATCGGGGAACGACCCGATAGAGCTCGTCATCGAGCTCCTGGCGAGCGGCTGCCAGGTGGAGGTCCACGACTCGAACCCGCTGCCGCCCGGCGATCTCACCGATCCGGCGCCGATGAGCGAGCCGGACCCCTGGCAGGAGCACGGGCGCGGCCTGCTCCTGATCCGCACCCTCAGCTCGTCCTGCGGTCACCGCCCCACCGACTCCGGCAAGGCGGTCTGGTTCACACTCCCCGCGGCGTAGCCCCGGCCGCCTCGGCGAGCCGCGAGTGACTGCGCCCGTACAGCGCGTAGACCAGGGCGCCCACGGCGAGGAACACGGCGAACTGCACCCACGTCGTCCAGCCCGTGCCCCAGATCAGATAGAGGCAGAAGCCCACGCCCAGGATCGGGCACACGGGGTACAGCGGCACCCGGAAGGTGCGCTTCAGCTCCGGCGCCGAGCGGCGCAGGGCGATCACTGCCACATTCACCACGACCATGATCGCCAGCGTGCCGATCGTCGTCAGGTTGACCACCACGTCGAGCGACGAGAAGGCGGCCGGTACGGCGAAGACCGACGCGACGATCCAGGTGTTGGCGACCGGCGTCGAGGTCTTGGGCGAAACGCGCTCGAAGACGCGCGGGATGAGCCCGTCGCGGGACATCGACATCAGGATGCGGGTCTGCCCGTACATCACGGCGAGCACGACGGACGCGATGGCCACGACCGCGCCGAAGGCGATGATGCCGCCGCCGACCGTCGAGTCGGTGACCTGGTTGACGATCAGCGAGAGCGCCGCGGGCTTGTCGGCGACCGCGTCGGCGCCCAGGGAGCCGATCGCTCCGAGGGCGACAGCGACGTACAGCAGTGTGGCGACACCGATGCAGATCAGGATGGCGATCGGGATGTTGCGCCGGGGGTTCTTGACCTCTTCGCCCGCCGTGGTGATCGCGTCGAAGCCGATGAAGGAGAAGAAGGCGAGCGAGGCGCCCGCAGTGATGCCGGAGACTCCGGCGCCCGCGAAGGGCGTGAGGTTGCCCGCCTTGAACGCGGTGAACGCGATCGCCAGGAAGAACAGCAGGATCCCGATCTTGAGCACGGCCATGGCGGCCGTCGCCCGCGCGCTCTCGCGGATGCCGCGCACGAGCAGCACCGCGGCAAGCAGGATCACGACCACGGCGGGCAGGTTCACGACCCCGCCATCGCCGGGCCCTGAGGAGAGCGCGTCGGGCAGGTGCCGGCCGGTGAGACTTTCGAGCAGCTCGTTGAGGTACTGGCTCCAGCCGACCGCGACGGCGGAGACGGAGACGCCGTACTCCAGGAGCAGGCACCACCCGACGAGGAACGCGGTGCGCTCGCCGAGCGAGGCGTACGCGAAGGAGTAGGAGCTGCCGGACACCGGGATCGCCCCGCCCAGCTCGGCGAACGAGAAGGCGGTGAAGATGCAGGTCACGGCGGCCAGGAAGTACGAGACGGCGACCGCGGGGCCCGCCTCGGCGACGCTGTCGGAGAGGCCGACGAAGATGCCGGTGCCGACGATCGCGCCGACGCCGAAGCACACCAGCTGGAACAGGCCCATGGTGCGCTTGAGGCCATGGCCTTCGAGGTCGGCGCCCGATTCGGCGACGAGGAGTTCGGGGGACTTGATGCGGAGTCCTGCCGGACCGGTCGGGCGCATGCGGTGGTTCTCATTTCGGTGGTGCTGGGTGCGGCGGGGGTGGTGCCGCAGAGAAATGGGGCCGGGGGAAGGTGTTCCCCGGCCCCACCGTGTGAGCTGTGCTGTCAGGTGAGTCGCTCAGGCGAGCGTGGCGACGAGGACCGCCTTGATCGTGTGCAGACGGTTCTCGGCCTCGTCGAAGACGACGGAGTGCGCCGACTCGAAGACCTCGTCGGTGACCTCGAGAGAGCTTAGACCGTGCCGGTCGTGGATCTCGCGGGCGACCTTCGTGCCCAGGTCGTGGAAGGCCGGGAGGCAGTGCAGGAACTTCACGTCGGCGTTGCCCGTCGCGCGCAGGACGTCCATGGTCACGGCGTAGGGCGCGAGCGCGGCTATGCGCTCGTCCCAGACCTCCTTGGGCTCGCCCATGGAGACCCAGACGTCGGTCACGACGAAGTCGGCGCCCGCGACGCCCTCGGTGATGTCCTCGCTGAGCGTGATCCGGGCGCCGCTGGACTCGGCGAGCTCGCGCGCCCGGGTGACGATCTCGGCGGCGGGCCAGTAGGCCTTGGGCGCGACGACGCGTACGTCCATGCCGAGGAGCGCGGCGGTGATCAGGTACGAGTTGCCCATGTTGAAACGGGCGTCACCGAGGTAGGCGAAGGCGATCTCGGTGAGGGGCTTGGTGCTGTGCTCGGTCATCGTGAGCACGTCGGCGAGCATCTGGGTGGGGTGCCAGTCGTCGGTCAGGCCGTTGTAGACGGGTACGCCCGCGTGGGCGCCGAGCTCCTCGACCGTCGACTGGGCGTCGCCGCGGAACTCGATGCCGTCGAACATCCGGCCGAGCACCCGGGCGGTGTCCTTCGGGGACTCCTTGCTGCCTATGTGCGATCCGGCCGGGTCGATGTACGTCGTGGAGGCACCCTGGTCGGCGGCCGCGACCTCGAAGGCGCAGCGCGTCCGCGTGGAGGACTTCTCGAAGATCAGCGCGATGTTCTTGCCGCGCAGACGCTGCTCTTCCGTACCGGCCTTCTTGGCCGCCTTCAGCTCCGCGGCGAGATCGACCAGGCCGCGGAACTCCTCGGTGGTGAAGTCCAGCTCTTTGAGGAAGTGGCGGCCGGTGAGGTCGATGGCCATGATGGCGCTCCAGGGGTACACGTATGAGGACACTGGAAGTATATACGACGCTCCACATTTCTATACGGCATCCCGCTGCACGGGGCAGCTCATGCAGCGCGGCCCGCCCCTGCCGCGCCCCAGCTCGCTCCCCCGGATCTCGATCACCTCGATGCCCTCCTTGCGCAGATGCGTGTTCGTCGTCGAGTTCCGTTCGTACGCCACGACGACGCCGGGCTCGACCGCGAGCACGTTGCAGCCGTCGTCCCACTGCTCGCGCTCGGCCGCGTGCACGTCCTGGGTGGCCGTGAGGACCCGGATCCCGCTCAGCCCGAGGGCCGCCGCGATCGCCCGGTGCATGTGCTCGGGCGGATGGTCGGTGACCTTCAGCTCCCGCCCGTCGACGCCTGGTTCGATGGTGTACGAGCGGAGCATGCCGAGCCCCGCGTACTGCGTGAAGGTGTCGGCGTCGACCATCGTCATCACCGTGTCGAGATGCATGAACGCGCGTCTCTTCGGCATGTCCAGGGCCACGATCGTCTGCGCGGAGCCCGCGGCGAAGAGCTTGTGCGCGAGCATCTCGACGGCCTGCGGCGTGGTGCGCTCGCTCATGCCGATGAGGACCGCGCCCCGGCCGATCACCAGGACGTCGCCGCCCTCGATGGTGGAGGGGTAGTCCGCCTGCCCCTGGGACCAGACGTGGAAGTCCTCGGACTTGAAGAGCGGGTGGTGCCGGTAGATCGCCTCGAAGTGCACGGTCTCGCGCTGCCGCGCGGGCCAGCGCATGGCGTTGATGGAGACGCCGTCGTAGATCCAGGCCGATGTGTCGCGTGTGAAGAGGTGGTTGGGCAGCGGGCCGAGCAGGAAGTCGTCCAGGTCCATGCAGTGGAAGCGCACGGACGTCGGCTCCGGGTGGCGCTCCAGGAACTCCCGCTTCGTCATCCCGCCGATCAGCGCGTCGGCGAGCTCGGCGGAGGGCAGCGTCTCGAACGCGGCCCGCAGATGGTCCGTCGCGAGCGGGCCGTACTCCTTCTCGTCGAAGACCCGGTCGAGGACCAGGAGGCGCGCTCCGGGCACGTCCATGGCCTCGGTCAGCAGGTCGCCGAAGAGATGGACGGCCACCCCGCGGTCGCGCAGCACGTCGGCGAATCCGTCATGTTCCTGGCGGGCTCTGCGGACCCACAGGACGTCGTCGAAGAGCAACGCGTCCTTGTTGGTCGGAGTGAGCCGCTTGAGCTCCAGATCAGGGCGGTGCAGTATCACGCGGCGCAGCCGCCCGGCCTCGGAGTCGACATGGAATCCCATGGAGTCCATCTTTCCCCGGCCGGACGGCCGACGCCCGCTGTTGCCCAAAGCCGCGGGGCGACACCTCAGGCGGCGGTTCGGCCTCTAGAGCCGCGGGTCCACCGGCTCCGACTCCAGGGCCAGGACCGCGAAGACCGCCTCGTGCACCCGCCACAGCGGCTCGCCCGCCGCGAGGCGGTCCAGGGCCTCGATGCCGAGCGCGTACTCACGGATGGCGAGTGAGCGCTTGTGGCCGAGGAAGCGGCCGCGCAGCTTGTCGAGGTGGTCGGGCCGTGTGTACTCCGGGCCGTAGATGATCCGGAGGTACTCGCGCCCCCGGCACTTGATGCCCGGCTGCACGATCCGGCCCTTTCCGTCGCGGACCAGCGCCTCGATCGGCTTGACGACCATGCCCTCGCCGCCACGGTTCGTCATCTCGAGCCACCAGTCGACGCCCGCCTGGACCGACGACTCGTCGCCGGTGTCGACGTAGAGCCGCCGGGTGGTCTGCAGCAGGCCCGTGCCGTCGTTCTCCACCATGCGGTCGATCAGGGCGAGCTGCTCGTCGTGCGGGAGCGCGGCGAGGCTGCGGCCCTGGACGGCCAGGATCTGGAACGGCGCGAGACGCACGCCCTCGAGGCCTTCGGTCGGCCAGCAGTAGCGGCGGTAGGCGTCCGTGAAGGCGGCGGCGTCCACGGCTCGTTCGCGCTGCTTGGTCAGGAGCTCTCCGGCGTCCACGCCGCGTGCCGTCGCCGCTTCCAGGGCGGCGATCGCGTCGGGGAAGACGGCTCCGGAGGCGGCGCCCACGGCTGCGTACTGCGTGCGGAGCAGGCCGGACGCCTTCAGCGACCAGGGCATCAACTCCGCGTCGATCAGCAGCCAGTCGGTGTCAAGATCCTGCCACAGGCCCGCTTCGGTGACGGCGGTGCGCACGCGGTCGAGTATCTCCTCGGTGACTTCCGGGTCATCGAAGAAGGGGCGCCCCGTGCGGGTGCAGAGCGAGCCGGTCGGCCCGTCCACGCCGAAGCGCTCGCGGGCCACGTCCGCGTCGCGGCACACCAGGGCCACGGCGCGCGAGCCCATGTGCTTCTCCTCGCACACGACCCGGGCGACCCCGTCCTGGGCGTACGACGCGAAGGCCTCGGCCGGGTGCTCCAGGTACCCCTCGCGCTGCGATGTCGCGGTCGGGGCCATCGTCGGCGGGAGGTACGGAAGGAGCCGCGGGTCGACGGCGAAACGGCTCATGACCTCGAGGGCCGCCGCCGCGTTCTCCTCACGCACGGCGACGCGGCCCGCCTGCCCGGTCTCCACGGCGCGGCGGCCGTGCACGTCGTTCAGGTCGAGCGGCCGCCCGTCGTGACCGCCGGGCGCCTCCGTGTTGAGCGGCTTGACCGGCTCGTACCAGACCTGCTGCGCCGGTACGTCGACGAGCTCGCGCTCCGGCCAGCGCAGCGCGGTGAGCGCTCCGCCGAACACGGCGCCGGTGTCCAGGCAGATGGTGTTGTTCAGCCAGGTCGCGGTGGGCACGGGGGTGTGGCCGTAGACGACGGCGGCGGTGCCTCGGTAGTCCTCCGCCCACGGGTAGCGCACGGGCAGGCCGAACTCGTCGGTCTCGCCGGTGGTGTCGCCGTAGAGCGCGTGCGAGCGCACCCGGCCCGATGTGCGCCCGTGGTACTTCTCGGGCAGACCCGCGTGGCAGACGACGAGCTTGCCGCCGTCAAGGACGTAGTGCGAGACGAGTCCGTCCACGAACTCCCGCACGCTGCGGCGGAATTCCTCGCTCTCCGCCCCCAGCTGCTCGATGGTCTCGGCGAGTCCGTGGGTGTGCTGGACCTTGCGGCCCTTGAGGTGGCGGCCGAGCTTGTTCTCGTGGTTGCCCGGTACGCAGAGGGCGTTGCCGTCGCCGACCATCGACATCACGCGGCGCAGCACGCCCGGGGAGTCCGGGCCGCGGTCGACGAGGTCACCCACGAAGACGGCCGTGCGCCCTTCGGGGTGCGCGCCGTCGACGTAACCGAGCTTGCCGAGCAGGGTCTCCAGCTCGGCGGCGCAGCCATGGATGTCGCCGATGATGTCGAAGGGGCCTGTGAGGTGGGAGAGGTCGTTATAGCGCTTCTCGGTGACGATGGTGGCGCCGTCGACCTCGTCCACGCCTCTGAGGACGTGGACCTTTCTGAACCCTTCGCGCTCCAAGTGCTTGAGGGAGCGGCGCAGTTCGCGCTGGTGACGCTGGATGACGCGGCGCGGCATGCCGGCCCGGTCGGCGCGCTCGGAGTTGCGCGCGGCGCAGACCTCCTCGGGCACGTCGAGGACGATGGCGATGGGCAGGACGTCGTGCTCCTTGGCCAGCGCGATCAGCTGCTTGCGGCTCTCGCTCTGTACGTTCGTGGCGTCGACGACGGTGCGGCGGCCCGCGGCGAGGCGCTTGCCCGCGATGTAGTGCAGCACGTCGAAGGCGTCACCGCTCGCGCCCTGGTCGTTCTCGTCGTCCGCCACGAGGCCCCGGCAGAAGTCGCTGGAGATGACCTCGGTGGGCTTGAAGTGCTTGCGGCCGAAGGTGGACTTTCCGGAGCCGGTGGCGCCGACGAGGACGACGAGGGAGAGGTCGGTGACGGGCAGCACGCGTCCCGCGTGAGTGGCTTCGGTACGGGAACTGGAGCTGGAGTTGGTGGTGGAGCTGGTGGTGGAACTGGTGCTGGATTCATTCGTCATGCTGCCTGCACCTCCTTCGCGTTCTTGTCGGTCTTGCTGTCGTTCTCGACCCTGTTGGTCTTGTCTGTCTTGTCTGTCCGCGTGAACACGGCCATCTGCGTCGGCGGCCCCACCTCGGGGTCGTCGTCGCCGACGGGCACGAAGTCCACTCCATAGCCGTGCCGTTCGGCCACCTGGCGCGCCCAGCCGCGAAACTCCTCGCGCGTCCACTCGAACCGGTGGTCGCCGTGCCGGACGTGCCCGGCGGGGAGCGTCTCCCAGCGGACGTTGTACTCGACGTTCGGGGTCGTCACGAGCACGGTGCGGGGCCGCGCGGAGCCGAACACCGCGTACTCCAGGGCGGGCAGCCGCTCCACGTCGAGGTGCTCGATGACCTCGCTGAGTACGGCGGCGTCGTACCCCTTGAGCCGCTTGTCGGTGTACGCGAGCGAGCCCTGGAAGAGCTTGACGCGCTCGGCCTGCCGCTCACCCATGCGGTCGATGTTCAGCCGCCGCGAGGCGATGGTCAGCGCCCGCATCGACACGTCGACACCGGCGATCTCGGTGAACCGCGTGTCCTTGAGCAGTGCCTGCACCAACTGGCCCTGCCCGCATCCGAGGTCGAGCACGCGCCCGGCACCGGCGCCGGTCAGCGCCGCGAGAATCGCCTCGCGCCGCAGCACGGCGAGCGGCACGGGCTTGTCCGAGCCCTCGTCGCCCTCGTCAGAATCAGAGTCAGCGCTCTCCTCGTCGGCCGCGACCGCATTGTCGAGGTCGTCGACGTCCGTGTCGTCCGCGTCGGCGAGCCGCACCAGTTCGAGCCGCTGCATGGCCTCCTGGGTCAGCGACCAGCGGCGCGCGAGATAGCGGCTGGTGATGACCTTCTGCTCCGGGTGGTCCGCGAGCCAGCCCTCACCGGCGCGAAGCAGCTTGTCGACCTCGTCCGGCGAGACCCAGTAGTGCTTGGCGTCGTCGAGGACGGGGAGCAGGACATAGAGGTGCCGAAGCGCCTCGCCCAGGGTCAACTTCCCGTCCGGCACTTCGAGTACGAGATGCACATACCGCGATTCGCCCCACTGCGGGAACTGCACGTCCAGCGGAATCCGCGTCACCGTGACCGTCCAGCCCAGCGGCTCGAACAGCTTGTGCACCAGTTCGGCGCCGCCGCGCGCCGGCAGCGCGGGCACCTCGATCCGCAGCGGCAGCGGCTGTCCCGCCCGCTCGGGACGTGCGTTGCACACCCCGCGCATCGCGCTGGAGAACACCGCGCTCAGTGCCACGGCGAGCAGCGACGAAGCGGCGTAGGGCCGGTCGTTCACATACTGGGCGAGCGCCGCGTCGGGCGCCCCGCCCTTCCCCTTGCCCTTACCCCGCCGCACCAGCGCGACGGGGTCCACCTCGAGCAGCAGTGCGGCGGTGCAACGCTCCACGGACGCCTCTGGGTAGAGGACGTGTGCGGTGCCGTAGGAAGTGGAGAACGCCTGCGCTTTGTCGGGATGCTTGTGCAGCAGGAACCCAAGGTCGTTCGCGGGGCTCTCAGGGGTACCGGAGGTACTGATCGTCAGGAACACGGGTTTGCCTCGAAACGCAATCTGAACTGCGGAAACTTACGGTTGCGGCTCCAGCGCGCCTCTAGACCGTACAGCGAACACCTCTGACATACTCAGGGGTTTTCGCTCCCCCTTGCTCCCCTCGAATCCCGGCCCTCTCAAGGCGTCACCGCCCGCTCAGCCCTCCACCCAGCCGTGGCTCCTGCCGTGCTGCACCAGCTGTTCGCGGAGCTGCTTGATCTGCTCACCGGTCATCCATGGAGCCGCGCCGAGCAGCAGCTCGGTCACCTCGAACGAGTACTCCGCGACGCTGAGCACATCGCAGGTCGGCTCCTCACCGTCGTCGAACCCCGGCGCGGACGCCTGAATCGACGGCGGCACCTGGGCCCTGCCCGCGAACGACGGTGCCGTCGGTGCCTGCGCCCCCTTGGGAAGACGGACGGACGACGCCTTGGGCCCGCGCTCGCCCTCCTCGATCTCGAACTCGACCTGCGCCCCCGTGTACACCAAAGGCTCCGGAATCAGCAGATCATTGGCGTGCAGGAACACGTCTTCCCCACCGTGCTCCGGGGCGATGAACCCGTAACCCCGCGCGCCGTCGAACCGGACAACTCTGCCAGCGACCATCTCAACCCCAACACACCATCTCCGGGCCCCTTGCCCGGACAGCCAGTGCCGAAGCCTAACCCCGGCAACACGACCGTGCCGGTCTGAAACTGGATCCGGCATCCGGGCAAGATAGCTGTATGGACCTTCGAATCTTCACCGAACCGCAGCAGGGTGCGACCTACGAGACGCTCCTCCGCGTCGCCAAGGCCACCGAGGATCTCGGCTACAGCGCCTTCTTCCGCTCCGACCACTACCTCGTGATGGGCTCCTCCGACGGCCTCCCCGGCCCCACGGACGCCTGGGTGACCCTCGCTGGACTGGCCCGCGAGACCCAGCGGATCCGGCTCGGCACCCTGATGACCGCGGGTACGTTCCGGCTGCCCGGCGTTCTCGCGATCCAGGTCGCGCAGGTCGACCAGATGTCGGGCGGCCGCATCGAGCTCGGCCTCGGCTCGGGGTGGTACGAGGCGGAGCACTCCGCGTACGGAATTCCGTTCCCGAAGGAGAAGTTCGGGCGCCTGGAGGAGCAGCTCGCCATCGTCACGGGCCTGTGGGAGACCCCGGTCGGCGAGCGCTTCACCTTCGACGGCACCTACTACCAGCTCTCCGATTCCCCCGCCCTTCCCAAGCCCGCCCAGCCCAAGGTGCCCGTCCTCATCGGCGGACACGGCGCCAAGCGGACGCCTGCCCTCGCGGCCCGCTACGCGAGCGAGTTCAACATTCCCTTTGCCTCTCTTTCCGATACCGAGCAGCAGTTCAAGCGCGTGCGTGCCGCCGCCGAAGAGCACGGCCGCAACGCCGATGACCTCACCTACTCCAATGCCCTGGTGGCCTGCGTCGGTAAGACGGACGCCGAGGTGAAGCGCCGCGCCGACGCGATCGGGCGCGAGGTGGAGGACCTGAAGGCGAACGGGCTCGCCGGATCCCCGGCCGAGGTCGTCGAGAGGATCGCCGCCTACCAGGCCGTCGGCGCGCAGCGCATGTATCTCCAGATGCTCGACCTGGACGACCTGGACCACCTGGAGCTGATCTCCTCGGAGGTCATGCCGCAGCTGACCTGACGGCAGTCGGCCTGAGGACAGTCGACCTGACGGCGACGCAATCGGGCCCCGGCCGGGTGAAATTCCGTCAACCCGGCATCCGGTGCGGCTCCGCCCCAGTGACCCGCCACCGCGGGTGATCGTTGGCTCGGGCGGAGCCGGACCGCCCGGCACCCGCGCCGGTGGCCGCTGCTGGTGCGTCGCTTGCATCAGCAGCCCTCCACCATCCGGAGGGCGAGGGCCGAGGAGGCCGTCATGTCCCAGGAAGCCGTACCCCAGCAGGAGGCCGCGCGCGAACCGTCCGTGCCCGAACCGTCCGTGCCCGAGCAGGGCCCGGCCAAAGAGCCGGCCAAGGGCCTGCTCCAGCAGATGGAGGAGCTGATGGCCGCGCTCAACGCGGATCTGACGCAGCTCGACGCGGATCTGCAGCAGTCCACGGCGTCCGCCGACGCCACCGCACTCCCGGCCCCTGCCCCTCGTCCCCCCGTCGGCGACGAGCCCAGCCGCTTCTGAAGGCGCCGGCACTCCCCTGGCACCCCCGGCGCCTGTGCCACCCGGCCGCCCGCGGCCCCCGTCACAACGCCGGCTCATGGCGACCCCGCCGCCGAGTCGGGTTCGGGCAGCCCCTGTTCGCGCACCACGAGGCTGCGCAGCATATCGAGCACCCGGTCCCTCGACTCGTCGGCGGCGTCGATCGCTTCCATGCACTGCCAGTACAACCCCTCGTCCTCCGCGCCCATGGCCACGCCGACGAGCGCGATGCCCACCTCGCCGAGCAGTTCGTCGAGCCCCGTCAGCACCTCGTACACCTGCCCTATGCCTGTCAGCCGCGCCGCGCGGATGCTCTCCTTGCCCAGGCCCGGGGCGTCGAGAACCCCGCAGCCTCTGCCGCCGACTTCACTCAGGTCGAGCGCCTCGCCCCGTAACTCCTGGGGCCCGGCGATCGCGAGCCGGTTGCCGATCGCCTGCGCGAGGGCCTGGGACTGCCACACTTCCGCGACGATGTCCGACGGTTCCTGACTCCGCGCCAGAGCACGTCTGCTCGCCTCGATGAGCCGCATCGCCTCCATGCGCACCCCCACCCATCCCGCGTGCAACTGCCGCACGCTCGCCACAGCTCCTCTACCCACTACCCAGAGTGAGTGCCAGCGGGACGAAAAGCCAGAGCAACCTGGAAATCTGTGGACAAGTTATCGACTGTGGACAATCTGTCCACTCCGGAGAGTGACGGATCTATGGAAATCGGGCCAACGAACTGCGGGTGCCCATGAACTGGGGGCGCCCATGAACTGCGGGTGCCCATGAACTGGGGGCGCCCATGAACTGCGGGTGCCCATGAACTGGGGGCGCCCATGAACTGCGGGTGCCCATGAACTGCGGGTCAGGCAACTCACGCCGGGAAGCGCTGCTCGTTCCGGTCGATCTTCGCGGCGAGCGCCGCCAGCGCGTCGACGCCGAGGACCTCGCAGAACTGCAGCAGATAGGCGAGTACATCGGCGACCTCGTCCGCCACCCGGTGCGCCGAGTCCGGGTCGTCCATCACCCGCGCCGATTCGTCGGGTGTCAACCACTGGAAGATCTCGACCAGTTCGGAAGCCTCCACGCTGAGCGCGGCGGCCAGGTTCTTGGGCGTGTGGTACTGCTCCCAGTCCCGCTTCGCCGCGAAGTCGGCCAGCCTGCGCTGCAGTCCCGCTACATCAAGTTCAGTCACGGCTCCAGGTTTACCACTGCGGCCCCGCCCACCTCGGCGGCCCACGACGCGTCACTCACCGTCCCGACGAGACGGATGTGTCCCCGCTCGCAGGTACGCGCCGCCAGTTCGGCGATGGCGCGCTTCTGCCGCAGGTCCAGGAAGTGGTCGAGGCCGTCGGCGAGCACGGTGAGGTTCTGGTACGCCGCCGGCACCTCGGCCACCGGGTCCACCTCAAGGACTCCGGGTCCGGTGAGCAGCACCAGAGCCAGCGCCAGATACCTCAACTCGCCGTCCCCGAGCCGTCCGACAGGTGACCTGATGCCGCCGCCCCGGTCGATCAGCGCATGGACCGACCCGTCGTCGGCCACCTCCGCGAACACGTCGGCGACCGGCCCCGCACAGCCTGCCCGCGCCGCGGCCACCAGCCGCGCATGACGGTTGCCGCACTCCTCCTTCGTACGGAGAAGGACCTCGGCGAGGTTGTCGCAGCCGCTCAACAGGCGTCCCGCGCCGGTCAGTCCAGGAGGCACGGGCAGCCGCATGAGTCCGGGCCGGGGAGCGCACGGGAACACCGAGCGCAGGGCGACCACCACCTGCTCGGCCGCCGCGAGCACCAGGCGCTGCCCCTCGGTCTTGCCCGCGACGCGCAGCGGGAGCAGCGCCGTGCCGAGCCGGTCGTCCGGCAGAGGACCGCGCGTCACCGGCGTCAGCCCCGCCGTGTGCCAGGCCGCCTGCACCGCGCGCCGCCCCGGATCGCGCAGCGCCGTTTCGAGCAGGGTGAGACCGCCCCGGGCCAGCCGCTCGCCCACGACGCGCAGTTCCGGCTCGGCCTGTACGGCGACGTCGAGCCGCACCGCCCCCACAGGGCCGTCGACCGTGCAGCCGATACGGAAACCGCGCCGCTGCTGCCCGTCACCCCGTGCACGATCGGGCACGCAGGCCACGGGATCGGCGAAGACGTCGACGAGTTCCTCGCCCGCGCCGAGCCGCGCCAGCGCTTCGTACGCGGCGAGCGCGGTGGACTTGCCGCTCCCGCTCGGTCCCGTGACGAGCGTCAGCGGACCGAGCGGGAACACGGCGCCCCGGTGCGAGGCGAAAGCCGAGAGCCGCAGTTCGGTGACGCGGCTCCGGTCAGGACCCGACGGCGGCTCGGCGACCGCCTCCGGGGGGTGCACAGTCATGACCGGACGGTAGGTGTCGACGGATCAGGTGAACCGTTCCGCCCGAATGACCTTCCTACGAATGAGGGATTCCCGGCCCTACGAATGAGGGGTTACCTGCGGAGAATCTCCGGCTCCGCCCACGAGCGGCTGTACGCCCGGCCCATGCCTGACGACTGCGCCAGGCCCTGCCCGGAGCCCGCACCGCCCCTATGACCGCACCGCCCCTACGACTGTGCCGCCGCGACGAGTCCCTGCACCTCGGTGCCGGGCGGCGCGAGCAGGAAGACGTTCTTGTCGACGCGATGCATCCCGCAGCCGAGGCCCATCACCACGCCGCTGCTGAAGTCCAGGACGCGCTTGGCGACGTCCGTCTCCGCCCCGGTCAGGTCGAGCAGGACCGGAATCTGCGCCATCACGGTCTCGGCGACCTCGCGGGCGTCCGCGAATATGTTCACCCGCATCACCACAAAACGCCGCCGCGCCTCGGTCTCCGCATCGGGCAGCGCACGGTGTCCGGGCCAGGACGGCCATTCGTTGCGGCTGCGCAGCGGTACGACCTGGGCGAGCCCTTCCCACTGTTCATCTGTGACGTCGTGGCTGTTCAACGATCCACCCCGTCCTGGCTCGCACTCGATATCTGCACTGGCTCATTCTTACGCGATCTCACCCGTTCGGCCCAACAGCGACACGGGGCGAGCGAACCAGTGTGCCAGGCCCGGCGGGTCAGTGTCCCAGAAGTTCCACAAGCCCTTCTGCCAGACAGCAGCGCCAACAGGCCCAGTCATGACCGCCGTTGTACTCACCCAGGGTCACCGGGCAGCCGCGCGAGCGCAGGACCTCGTACAGATCCCGATGGTGATCAAGAATTTCTCCCTCACGCAGTCCGACGTCGAGGCGCACGGCGACGGGCCGGGACGGACCGCCGCTGAGGCGGGAGACGGGCGCGGACTGGGCCAGGACGTTGCCGAACCGCTCCGGCCGCAGGAAACCCGCGTACAGGGAGGTCAGTCCGCCGAGGCCCTGGCCCGCGACGAGCGTGCGCGCGGGGTCGGTGGTGAGGGGCCAGCGGCCCGCCGCCCACGGCAGCAGCTCGTCGGCGAGGAAACTCACATGGCTTTCGTGCGCGTCCAGTTCCCGGCGGCGCGTGTCCCTGTCGACGGCGTCCGGGGCCAGGACGGCGAGCGGCGGCAGGGCGCCGTCGGCGATGAGGGCGTCCAGCGTGTCCTGGAAGGCGAGCCGCCCGAACCACATGTCGCCGTCGCACAGCACGAGCACCGGCAGTTCGGCCGCCTTGTAGCCCGGCGGGAGATACGCCCACACGTCCCGCTCGGCGCCGAGCACCCCCGCGGGCAGCCGGTGCCGCTCGACCCTTCCCCAGGGCACCCCGGCGGCAGCCCGCTCTGTCCACTGCCGCGCGGGCGCCTGCGGGAGCTCGAAGACGGAGGCGTCACGGTCCGGCCAACGGCCCGCCATCCGCCGGGAGTTGAGCGGATCGGGCGCCGCGTACACGGACAGGGAGAGCAGGCGCTGCTGGAGGAGCGCGGCGGAGGCGGGTGGTTCGCCGGGCGAGATGTCGGCGGCCATGCGGTACGAGGCGCGATGGTCGGCGCGCAGCCGGTAGCTGAGGTGCCAGATGTCCGTGCCGGGCAGCGGGCTCAGCCGGGACGCGGCGAGGTCGGTACGGTCCACGATGCCCTCGGCGAGCAGCAGGACCTGCCGGGTGGCGCGGTGGCCGCGCCACAGGAACGTCGCTACACAGTGGTCGGGGTCGCCGTCGATGGCCTCGATGAGGGGGGTGCCGCGGTGCGCGGCATCCGCCCAGAACTCCTCCAGGATGACGGCCCGTTCAGCTTCAGAGGCTTCGGAGGCGCCGGGGGTATCGGGGGCGTCAGGGGTATCGGAGGCGTCGGCGACGCGGGTGGCGACGCGCTCGATGCAGGGCGCGGCGCCCGTGAGACGACGGGGCATCGCGTCAGCCGCGAGCACCCCTGTGATCCCGGCGGCCCCCGCGACCCCTGTGACCCCTGTGATCCCTGTGATCCCTGTGATCCCTGTGATCCCTGTGGTGACACTCATCCGCACACGAAGAGGACCCGCATCGTTCCCCGCCTTCCTGGTCCAGCACACGACAATATCAACTTAGCTTAGCCTAACCTAAGCCAGTGGCGCGGGCGGGCAGGCAGGCAGGCGGACCCACGATGCGCGACGCGCAAGAATCTGCCCATGGATTCTGATCAGACGGATGCCTACCTGCGCCGCATCGGCGCCGAGCGCCCCGCCGCTCCCACCACGCGGGCCTTGCGCGATCTACACCTCGCCCACCTGCGCGCCGTCCCCTTCGAGAACCTCTCCATCCACCTCGACGAGGACATCGAACTCACCGATGACTCCCTGGTCGCGAAGGTCGTCGGCGCCCGCCGCGGCGGCTTCTGCTACGAACTCAACGGCGCCTTCGCCGCGCTGCTGACCGCCCTCGGCTTCGAGGTGACCCTGCTGCAGGCACGCGTGTACGACGCCTCCGGGCGCCCCGGGATCCCGTACGACCACCTGGCGTTGCGTGTACGCACCTGTGACGGCGGCGACCGGCTCGCGGACGTCGGCTTCGGCACCCACAGCCACTTCCCGCTGGTCTTCGGCGAGCGCGGCGACCAGTCGGACCCCGGCGGCACCTTCCGTATCACCGAGACCCCCGAAGGCGATCTGGACGTCAGCAGGGACGGCAAGGCGCAGTACGTGGTCGACCAACGCCCGCGCGTCCTGGGCGACTTCACGTCCGGCGCCTGGTGGCACCGCACCTCGCCCCGGTCCCACTTCACGCAGTCACTGGTCTGCTCGCTGCTCACCGGGACCGGCCGGGTCACCCTCAGCGGCCGCACCCTGACCACGACGACGGCCGGTGAGCGCCACACCGTCGAGCTGGCCACGGACGCCGACGTGCTCGACGCGTACGCCACCCACTTCGGCATCACGTTGAAGCAGGTGCCACGCGTGAAGAAGACCGTCTCCCCCGGAGGTGCCGGCACCTCTTGACGCTTCCTCCAAGGGGGGTGGCATCTGCCATGGACAATCGCCTATACGTGTTGTAGATGCCAGGTGAGGCGGCTTATCGTGTCGCGCATGCAGTCCTACACGATCGGACGGGCAGCGCATCTGCTCGGCGTCAGCCCCGATACCGCTCGTCGCCGGGCGGACGCCGGACGGGTCACGGCCCACCGCGAGGTCGCGCAGGGGCACGGAGTCACCGCCGCCCGCGTGAAGTCCACCAGCGTGTACATGGACCGCACCTGACCCCTGGTCCGCACCCCAGGGTCCGCAACCACGGGCCGGACCGCGCCGCCGGCCTCGCCCCCCAAGGAGTTCCATACTCATGTCCCTCGCTCTCACCCCCGCCCGGCGCCGCACTGCCGCCGCCGTGCTCACGGCCGCTCTGCTCGTCCCGCTCGCCGCCTGCGGAAACGACAACGACCAGAAGGACGGCGGCAGCGACAGCGGCAAGAAGGCCTCGGGCGGCGCCGCCCCGAAGGCCGACCTGACGGTGCTCGCCGCCTCCTCGCTCACCGACGTCTTCAAGACGGCCGGTGCCGCGTACGAGAAGGAGAACCCTGGGACGAAGGTCAACTTCTCCTTCGCCGGTTCGCAGGAACTGGCCGCCCAGGTCAAGCAGGGTGCACCGGCCGACGCCCTGGTCACCGCGGACACCAAGACCATGGACGGCCTGAAGTCCGACGCCGGTACGCCGTCCGTCATCGCCAAGAACCGCCTGGTCATCGCGGTCGGCGAGGGCAACCCGAAGAAGGTCGCCGAGCTGAAGGACCTCTCCGACAGCAAGCTGAAGGTCGTCCTCGCCGCGTCCGAGGTGCCGGTCGGCCGCTACAGCAAGCAGATCCTGGACGACCAGAAGATCGACGTGAAGCCGGTCTCGCAGGAGCCCAACGTCCGCGCGGTCCTGAGCAAGGTCGAACTGGGCGAGGCGGACGCCGGGCTCGTCTACAAGACCGACGCCGCCACCGCCACCGGGAAGGTCGACGCGATCAAGATCCCCGACAGCGAGAACGCGATCGCCGAGTACCCCGCGGCCACGCTGAAGACGTCGAAGCACGCGGAGGCCGCGGCGGCGTTCGTGAAGTGGCTGTCCACACCTGCCGCGCAGAAGATCCTGCAGGGCGCGGGCTTCGAGAAGCCGTAGCGGTCAGCGGTCGCTTCGCGACAGCCGTGTCACGTCCGTCCGGAAGTCCGGGAGTCCGGGAGTTCGGGAGAGTGGGAGTCCGGGAGAGTGGGCCTCCTCCTGGAAGGATGTGGCCACACCGAGCCGAGGTGAGGGGGCCGACCGCCTCCCCGGTCGGGGCAGCCGGGCCGTCCCCCGCAAAGCCCCTGACGCCCCCTCACCTCGCGACCCCGCCCCGAGCTCACCCCAGGGACCACGATGAAACGCCTGCGCGGCCGCACCCCTGGCCCCCGCACCCCGATCGCCCTGGCGATCCCCGCGCTGCTCGCCATCGCGTTCCTGATGCTGCCGCTGCTCGGGATCCTCGTCCGTACCGAGTGGGGTGAGCTCGGCGCCCATCTGACCAGCGAAGGAACCACGCAGGCGCTGCAGCTGTCCCTCGTCGTCTCCTTCTGGGCGCTTGGGCTCTCTCTGCTGCTCGGGGTGCCCCTTGCCTGGCTGCTTGCGCGTGTCGACTTTCCCGGCAAGGCGGTCGTACGTTCCCTCGTCCTGCTGCCGATGGTCCTTCCGCCCACCGTGGGCGGCGTCGCCCTGCTGCTCGCCTTCGGGCGGCGCGGGCTGCTCGGTCCGTGGCTGGAGGACACGTTCGGGATCACGCTGCCGTTCCACACGTCCGGCGCGGTGATCGCGGCGACCTTCGTCGCGATGCCGTTCCTCGTCATCAGCCTGGAAGGCGCGCTCGGCGGACTCCGCCCCCGTTACGAGGAGACCGCGGCGTCCCTCGGCGCCTCGCCGGTACGGGTGTTCTGTACCGTCACGCTGCCCATGGTCGCTCCCGGGCTCATCGCCGGAGCGGCCCTGACCTGGGCGCGGGCCCTGGGTGAGTTCGGCGCGACCATCACCTTCGCCGGTAATCTCCCCGGCACCACCCAAACCCTGCCCCTGCAGGTGTACCTGCTGCTCCAGGACTCCCCCGAGGCCGCGACGTCCGTGTCGCTGCTGCTGCTCGCCATCGCCATGGCGGTACTCGTCGCGCTGCGCGGGCGCTGGATGAGCACTCCGGGGAACCGGCGAGGCGGGCGCAGCGGGCGCAGTGGGCGGTCCGATCCGCTGCCTGACGACTCGGCCGCGCCCGTACTCTCCGGGTCCGCCGCGCAGGTGGTCCCCGAATCCGCCACGGCCGACCCCGCGCCGCCGTCCCAGGAGCGCTGGCCCCTGCACGCCGAGGTCACCGGCTTCAACCAGCTCACCCTGGACGCCGCACCGGGCACCACCATCGCCGTCGTAGGACCCAACGGCGCGGGCAAGACCACGCTGCTGCGCGCGCTCCTGGGCCTCACCCCGCGCGCCCACGCCGAGCTCCGTCTCGGCGACACCGACGTCACCGGACTGCCGCCGCACCGCCGCCACGTCGCCTGGGTCCCGCAGGACGGCGCCCTGTTCCCGCACATGAACGCCCTCGCCAACACGGCGTACGGACCGCGCGCCCTTGGTGTCCCGCGCGCCGAGGCCCGGCGCCGCGCGCAGGAGTGGCTCGACCGGCTCGGCGTCGGCCACCTCGCGCATCGCAGGCCTGCCCAGGTCTCCGGCGGTCAGGCCCAACGGGTGGCGCTGGCAAGGGCCTTGGCGGCCCGCCCCCGGCTGCTCCTCCTGGACGAACCGCTCGCCGCGCTCGACCAGACGACCCGGGCCCATGTGCGCCACACCCTGCGTACGCATCTCGACACCTTCGGCGGTGTCTGCCTGATCGTCACGCACGACCCCGTCGAGGCGGTGTCGCTCGCCGACCGGGTTCTCGTACTCGACCAGGGGCTCGCTCTCCAGGACGAGGCGCCCGCCGAGGTGACACGGCATCCGCGCTCTCCGTGGGTGGCCAGGATGCTGGGCCGCAACGCCTGGCCCGGCACCGCGACCCCCGAGGGCCTGGCCCTTCCCGGCGGAGGGACTCTGGTGATCGCCGACCCGCTTCCGCCGGGCACCGAGGCCCTGGCGATCATCGCCCCGGAGGCAGTCTCCGTACACCGCGACAAGCCCACCGGCAGCCCCCGCAACGTCTGGCCGGGCACCATCCGTGAGATCACCACCAGCGGCAGCCGTCTCCGCCTCCTGATCACCTCGCCCCAGGCCCCCGACCTGGTGGCCGAGATCACCCCGCAGGCGGCCGCCGAACTCGGCCTCACCGACGGGTCGCCGGTGTGGACCAGCGTGAAGGCGACGGAGACGACGGTCGTGCCCACGTAGGCGCGTCGACCGCTCCCCCTCCCCCGAATATGTCGTCAGCCGAAGAGCTCGTGGTCGGCCAGGACGTCGGCGATCAGGCGCTGGTCGAAGGCCGCCCGCTCCGGATCGGTGTCGATGTGCTCGGTCAGGGTCAGCAGGCACTTCCACAGCAGCCAGCCGCGGGCCCGCGCCCAGGTGCCCTCGTCCTGGCCGACCGCGCGCCGGAACACCTCCCGGCTCCCGCCCGAGAACATCCCCCACGCGATCACCAGATCGCAGGCCGGGTCGCCGACGCCCGAGGTGCCGAAGTCGATGACGGCGGTCAGCTTGCCGTCGGCGACCAGCAGGTTGCCGGAGGCGATGTCGCCGTGGAACCACACGGGCGCCCCGTGCCACTGTGCGGCCAGGGCGGCTTCCCAGACCGCCGCGGCCCCGCCCGTGTCGACGCGCCCCTCAAGGGCGGCAAGGCACCGCCGGGTCTCCTCGTCGTAGTACGCCAAAGACGCCCCTCGGTACCAGCTGTGCTCGCCGGCGAGCGGGCCCCCGGTGGCGTCGCAGCGCTGGAGGGCGAGGATGAACTCGGCCACGGAGAGCGCGAACTGTCCCATGTCGCCGACGCGTTCAGGGGCCGCCGTCTCTCCGTCCAGCCAGCCGCGGACCGACCACGGGAAGGGGTAGCCGTCGCCCGGGGCGCCCTGGCCCAGGATCGGCGGGACGGCGAACGGCAGGGACGGCGCGAGCCGGGGCAGCCACTCGTTCTCCTTGGCGACCGCGGGGACATAACCGGCGGCGGTGGGCAGCCGGGCCGTCAGAGCGTCCCCGAGTCGGTACGTCCTGTTGTCCCAGCCGTCGACGTCAACCGGCGTCACGGGCAGGTCGCGCCACTGCGGGAACTGTGCGGCGACGAGTCGCTTCACCAGGGCCGCGTCGATTCCGGCGCGGCCGTCAGGAGGTGTCGGAACCATGCGCGGATCATCGCCTCCGGCGATCGCACCCCGCAACGAATTATCGAGTTGTCGAGCGATTGGAACGACTTCAGTCAACAGTGATCACGGAGACCGCCGCGCCTCGCGCGGCCCCTAGGGTCTGCCCCATGGATGCCAGTTCTGTGACCAGGACGGTCTCCGTCACCCGTATGAACTCCGGGGATCACGCCTGCCTCGGATTCGACGACGACGAATCCCGTTGGGAAGTCCGTGCCGCGTACGCCGACATCGGCCTCTCGCGCGGCGAACAAGTGCTGTTCTTCACCGACCGGGCGACCACTCCGGCCCTGGCGGCCGAGCAGCTGCGCGTCAGCGGCTTCCCGCTGGGCCCCGCGCTCAAGGACGGACGCCTTGTCGTGGTCAACGAAGTGCCCGGCTACGACCCGGCCACCGGTTTCGACCCGACCGAACGCGCCGACCTATGGGTGGAGTTGACCGACAAGGCCCGTCACGACGGTTTCTCGGGCATCCGGGTGGTCGGTGACATGGGCTGGGCCGCCGAACCGGGCGTCGACCAGGAACTCCTTCTCGCGTACGAGACCGAACTCTCGCCGCTCTTCACCAAGATCGGGTTCACCGCGGTCTGCGAGTACGACCGGCGGAAGTTCGACGACGGCCTCCTTGGCCGGATCCACCACGCGCATCCCAAGCGGGCCCTCGGGCGCCTCGGCGCTCTGGACATCACCCGGGCCGGCTCCGAGCTGCGGATCGCCGGAGACGTCGACCTCACGACACGCGAAGAGTTCGACTCGGCGCTCACGCACGCCTTGGCCGGCCCCGACCGCCCCCGCGTGCTCGACCTGTCCGAGCTGTGCTTCATGGACATACACAGCGCGTCGACGCTGGTGCGGCTCGCGAGCAGGATCCCCTGCGGACACCTCCTCTCGATCCGCTGCCAACCCGTGCAGGACAAAGTGATACGGCTCTGTGGAGCCGCCGAAGTGCCTCAACTCGTCCTGGGCGAAAGGTGATCCGCGCAGTGGTTCTCAACCGCGGCATCGGCAACGACGACAACGGCGGCGACCCGGCCCTCCACCGGAAGAAACACCTCAGCGAAACCCTCGCCCCCGCACCGGGCAGGACGCTTCTCGATCTCCCCTTCACGATGGCCGACTTGGCACGGCTACGTTTCCTGGTCACCCGCCGTGCCGAGGACGCGGGCCTCTGCGACCCCCGCCTCAGCGACTTCGTGCTCGCCGTGCACGAGGTCGCGAGCAATGCCGTCGTGCACGGCGGCGGCAAGGGGCGTGTCCAACTCACTTACATGGGCAATGGGTTGCGTTGCGTCATCACGGACAGCGGTCCGGGAATGATCCGGCCGAAGCCGTGCGAGTCGGCCACCCTCCCCGAGGGCGACGACGCCGAGGACGGCCGAGGCCTGTGGCTGGCCCAGGTCCTCACGGACCATTTCGACGTCACGGTCTGCGAGAGCGGGACCACGGTCACGCTGGTGACGTTACTCGGCTGAGTGGCGCCTCGCGGCGTGGGTCCTGACTCCCTGCGAACACGGCCGCGATCAGCGCCGCGGCCAGGAACACCAGTGCCGAGGCGACGAAGGCGCTCGTGTACCCATGGGTCAGGGCGTCCTGCGCGTGGGTGACGAGCTCGGCGTCGTGCGTGCGCAGGCCGACGAAGTACGCGTCGTCCGCGTGCGGCAGTCGGTTGTCGGAGGACGCTCCCGCCAACGTCGCAAGGCTCGCCAGGCCGAGCGCCCCGCCGGTCTGCTGAGCGGCATTGAACAGTCCCGACGCGCTGCCCGAGTCCTTGTCGTCGACGCCTTTGACGGCGCCGAGGGTCAACGGAACGAAGGCACAGCCAAGCCCAGCGGCGGTGAGGAACATGGCGGGCATCAGTACGCCGACGTACGAGGAGTGCGGGGACAGGGTGCTCATCCAGAACATTCCGCCGGCGGCCGCGGCCAGGCCAGGGGTGATCAGCAGTCTGGGCGCCAGCTTCACCACCAGCTTGGAGCCGATCCCGGCCATCAGTCCGATACCGGCGCTGAACGGCAGATAGGCCAGGCCGGTGCGGACCGCGCTGTATCCGAGGACGTGCTGCATGTAGAGCGTCAGGAAGTAGAACGTGGAGAACATGCCGACGCCCACCAGGAGCAGCACCGTGTAGGTGCCGGCGCGGTTGCGCTCCTTGAGCACGTGCAGCGGCAGCATCGGGTGCTCGCCGCGGGCCTGGCGCAGCAGGAAGAGGCCGAGCAGCGCCGCGGCGGCGGCAAAGCAGGCGAGGGTCAGGCCGTCGGACCAGCCGTCTTGCCCCCCGCGGGTGACCCCGTACGCGAGGGAGAGCAGGCCCGCAGTACCCGCGGCGGCACCCGAGAGGTCGAGCTTGCCGTGGGAGCGGTCGGCCTCGCCGAGCACGGCGGTGCCGGCGAGAACACAGAGGCCGATCGGTATGTTCACCAGCAGCACCCATCGCCAGCTGAGGTACTCGGTGAGCAGTCCTCCCGCGATGAGCCCCAGCGTCGAACCGACGCCCGCCATAGCGGCGTACGTGCCCATGGCCCGGTTTCGGTCCTTGCCCTCGGCGAAGTTGGTCGCGATCAGTGCGAGTGCCGTGGGGGCGGCGATCGCGGCGCCCACTCCCTGCAGCACCCTGGCGGCGATCAGCAGGCCGGAGCCGGGGGCGACACCCCCGAGGACCGAGGCCGCGACGAAGACGACGATCCCGACGCGGAAGACCCGGCGGCGGCCGAACAGATCGCCCGCCCGACCGCCGAGGAGCATCAGACCGCCGAAGGCCACGGCATAGGCGTTGACCACCCAGGCAAGACTGCCTCCCGAGATCTTCAGCCCGCTCTGGATGCTGGGCAGCGCGATGTTCACGATGGTGGCGTCGAGCACCACCATCAGTTCGGCGGCCGCGATGACCAGCAGAGCAATCACCGGATGGCGGGAAACGTTCGCCGCGGGATCCACACCTGCCCGTGCTGCGAGTGACATGCGATTTCTCCAAGAGTGCGGTGTACGGGCTTGCCGGACGGACTTCGCTCGGGGAAGCCTCGGGGACGGAATTTCTCGAATACCCTGCTCGTGACAGCGGTAGAGAAGATGGACTCAGGCCGGCTCAACTCAGGGAGAAAGCATGCTCGTTCGGGTAACCAAGGGGGTGGCTCTGACCGCCACGGGGCTCCTCACCGGTGCATTCGGTTACGGAGCGGTCAACCTCGGACCGACCTTCTGGGAGGTGCCGCTGCAGATGCGTCTGTCTTTCCACGCGGAACTGATGAAGATGAACTCCCCGGTCATGCAGACCGCGATGGCGGCCGCAGCGCTCAGCTCGCTCGCACTGGCCGTCCAGACACGCGGGCGCGAGAGACTGCTCGCCGGCGGGGCGACTCTGCTGACGCTTGCATCGTTCCTGATCACCCGCTTCGGCAACGTGCCGATCAACGCACGGATCAAGGAGTGGGCGGTGACCTCGGCGCCGTCCGACTACGCGCAGATCCTGCACCGTTGGGATCTGTTCAACCGTATGCGCACCTCCACCGCGCTGATCGCGTTCATCCTGCTCGTCATCACGGCCGTGGCGACGTTCGGCGATCGACGGGAGACACGCGGGGCGGATTCCGAGCCGGACAGGGCCCGTCAGCAGGACATAAAGGCGTAGGAATTCACCGCTGTTTTCGGACATTGCGGATCCGGCCCCCTCTGCCTTCCAGTTGGCGACTGAGCGCACGCTCCGTTTCCGTCAGCGGCCCATCCGCACACAAGCGTTCGGGATGCCCAGGACCGGGCTCATCGATTCGCTGGTCCGGGACATACATGTATATCTGGCCGTAGGCGATAAGGGCATCCAAGCATGCGCGCGCCAGGCTCCTCATGAGGAATCGCATGACGTCGATTGTTGTCCGTCCTGCAAAAGCCCTGATAAAGCGCGGGTGTTGCGTCGAGCGCCGGTCAGCGGTGCCTGCGTCACTCGGTCACGAAGTCGGCCATCATCGCCATGTCCTCGTGCTCCAGGTTGTGGCAGTGGAGCATGTAGGTGCCGTCGTAGTCCGTGAACCGTACGGCCACTTCGACGGACTGGGTCGGCGGCAGATCCACGGTGTCCTTCCAGCCCGCGTCATAGGGGCCCGGGTCGCGGCCGTTGCGGGCGACGACCTGGAAGTGGTTCAGGTGGACGTGCACCGGGTGGTGGAGACTGGTGGTGAACCGCCAGAGCTCCAACTGCCCCAGTTTCGGGCGGGCCATGACACGGCCGGGGCTGTAGGTGTCCCCGTTGATGGTCCAGCCCTCCCGGCCCTGGCGGAAGCGGAAGTCTCGTGTCACCACGGCTTTGCCGGGATCCAGCCGCTCGATCCGTGACAGCCGGTCCGGCACCTTCGCGTCCTCCTGGGCCGGGCCGCCCGTGATCTCGAATGCCATCACGTCATGGGCTCCGCCCTCGGCCAGGGTGTTCACCAGACGCACCCTCGTGCCGGGCGCCCAGCGGGAGAAGTCGACCACCACGTCGAAGCGCTCGCCGGGCCCCATGTGCACGGCATCATGCCGGACAGGTCTCTCGAGCAGTCCGCCGTCGCTGCCGACCTGGACGAACGCATCGCCCCCAGAGGGCTGCGGATCGAACTGCAGCTTGTACGGCCGGGCATTGGAAGCGTTCAGCAGGCGCAGGCGGTGACGGACACGCGGTGTGCGGTGCACCGGCCAGGGTGCCCCGTTGACCAGCACCACATCACCGAGTACCCCGTCCATGTACGCGTCGGTGACCCCGGGGCGCGCAAGACCGGAGTCGACGAGTGGGTAGCGGAAGGCGCCGTCCTCCTCGAACGCCCGGTCCGTGATCATCAGCGGGATGTCACGTTCCCCCTTGGGCAGCGGAAGCTGCTCCTCCACGTCGTCGTGAACGAGGTGGAACCCGGCGAGGCCCCGCCACACGCCCAGACCGGTCCAGCTCATCCGGTGGTCGTGGTACCAGAGAGTGGCCGCTCGCTGGTCCATCGGGTAAGTGTGGGTGCGTTCGCCATCGGCGGGTCCGCTGACGCCGGATCGGGCGCCGTGGCCGGAGTGGCCGGGCATGCCCTCCATCATCGCCGCCATGGCGCGCTCGGCCGTGATGCTGCCGTCGGCCGGCAGAATCACGTCCGTCGGGTACCCGTCACCGGCAGCGGGTGTGTGACCGCCGTGCAGGTGGGTCACCGTGGGCTGCGGCAGGGTGTTCTGGTGCCTGACCTGAGTGCGCCGCCCTGCGCGGGAGACGATGGTGGGACCGGGGAAGGTCCCTCCGTAGGTCCACGCCCGTGTGCGCAGCCCCGGGAGGATCTCCAGATCGGCCACCTGCTGCGTGACCTCATAGACGTCGGTGGCTCCGGCTCCGCTCGTCGGGGCGAGTGTTTTGGGCACCGGCAGCGGAACTTCGTACGGCTTCGGCAGCTTCGCCCTGGAGGCCAGCATCTTGCCCGGGCTCTCCCCGCCGGACCTGCGCAGGGCGCTGCCGAGCAACGGCACGGAGACGGCGGCAAGTCCGGCAACGCCCGCCGTGGCTCCACCGATGAACTGTCGTCGCCTCATGAGACGGGCTCGGCGGGCCGGTCGGAGTCCACGGGCCGTGCCGACGTGGGGCGCTTCGGGGGCACGGACACGGCCCAGGCCCTCATCAGCAGCACCGTGACGGCCGCAAAGATGATCACGCCGAGGGTGATGTGCACGGCCACCACGCGCTCGATGCCGAGCACCATCTGGACCACCAGGGCGACCAGCAGCACGGCGGACACCGCCGCCGCTCTGACCGGACCGCCTCTGCGCCGCAGCCAGATCCCGGTGCCCAGCGTCAGCAGCGCCAGGGAGATCAGCACCCGGGCGTTGATGTCGTGCAGGTCCATCGAATCGTAGTCGCCGCCTATGTATCCGGCTCCGAGACCCACCTGCACCAGGGTCGTCAGGGCCAGCAGCGTGGCTGAAGCGCGGTAGCACACAAGGGCTCTGGGCAAGCCCTTCCCGGGCTGCCTAGACAGATTGCTCATTCCTCTACCTTCTGGGTGTGGTGCGAAGTCGGGGAGGGCGG
>NZ_JBHTSF010000047.1:0-58309 GCF_042795295.1 Streptomyces sp. NPDC056486 | reverse complement strand
GATCACCATCCGCCGGGGCCCGTTGTCGTATGCCCGTCTGCCTTCACATCTTCATGCAATGTCCCAATGGGTCACATGTCCCATTGGGACATTGTCAGGAGTAGAGTCGGACGCATGAGCAGCTACCACTCGATCGACGGCGGCTCGCGCCACGCCGACACGGGAATAGATGCCCACCGGGGGACACAGAGCGCACGGAACAAAAACGAGAAGAGGCATCCCGGATGTCAGCGCAAGAACCCGCCATGTCCGCCGAGATGAAGGCCGTCCAGTACCGCAGCGTCGGCGCCGCCCCCGAGGTGGTCACCGTCCCGCGCCCGGAGCCGGGCCCCGGCCAGGTGCTCCTGAAGGTCACCGCCGCAGGCGTCTGTCACTCCGACATCGCGGTGATGAGCTGGCCCGCCGATGAGCTGCCCTACCCCCTGCCGCTCACCCTCGGCCATGAGGGCGCGGGGACCGTAGCCGAACTGGGCGAGGGCGTCACCGGCTTCGAGGTCGGCGACTCCGTGGCCGTCTACGGCCCCTGGGGCTGCGGAACCTGCCTGATGTGCGCCCAGGGCAAGGAGAACTACTGCACGCGCGCCGACGAGCTCGGCATCCGCCCGCCGGGACTCGGGGCGCCCGGTGCCATCGCCGAGTACATGATCGTGGACGACGCGCGCCATCTGGTCCCCCTCGGTGACCTCGACCCGGTGACCGCCGTGCCGCTCACCGACGCGGGCCTGACCCCGTACCACGCCATCAAGACCTCCCTGCCGAAGCTGACCCCCGGCAGCACCGCCGTGGTCATCGGCACCGGAGGCCTGGGGCACGTCGCCATCCAGCTGCTGCGCGCGCTGACACCGGCACGGGTGATCGCCCTGGACGTCACCGACGGGAAGCTGCGCCTCGCCCACCAGGTCGGCGCCCACGAGACCGTCCTGTCGGACGAGCACGCGGCGACGAAGGTCCGTGAGCTGACCGGCGGCCTCGGCGCCCACGCGGTGTTCGACTTCGTCGGCGCACCGCCCACCGTCGCCACGGCCATGGCCTGCGCCGCGGTGGAGGCGGACGTCACCATCGTCGGCATCGGCGGCGGGACCGCGTCCGTCGGCTTCGGCACGACCCCCTACGACGCGGCGGTCCGCGCCCCGTACTGGGGCAGCAGGGCCGAGCTGATCGAGGTCCTCGACCTGGCCCGCTCCGGTGCGATCGACGTCCACGTGGAGACGTACTCCCTGGACGACGCTCCCAAGGCGTACGAGCACCTGCACGAAGGCCGGATCAGCGGCCGGGCAGTCATTCTGCCCAACGGCTGACCCGGCGGTGGCGCACCGTCGCCGGCTGCCTCGTGCCTAGACGCGCAGCAGCTGTTCCACGGATTCGCGGTACTGCCGCAGAGCGAGGCGCAGTTCTTCCGTCTGCGCCTCGCTGTCCTGACCCTGCCAGCTTGTACGCAGGGTGCGCCGCCGTTCCGCGAGGGTCTCGGTCAGGTGCCTCACAGCGTCTTCGAAGAGGCTGTCGGCCTCCTTCACCGCCTGGCGGGGGTTGTCGACGAAGGCGCTGAGGGCCTGTTGGAGTCGCAGGCCGAGCCTGTCCCGTTCGTCCTGCGGGAGCAGTACGGAGTCGGGGGCGGACTCTGCGGCAGGGGTGATGGGGGTGACAGGGGTGATAGGAGCGGGAGCGGGGGAGCCGCTGCCGATCACCGGCTCGTGCGGTGTGAGGTGCTTGGCGTCCGTCATGACGTGCCACTTCCCTTCGCATGGCGTCGGGGCAATGCCCACGCTGCGTGGCCGCGATCGGCGGAGGACCGCCGGCTGTTCCGGCTCGAGTCGACCGCATGCTCGGCGGTCAGGGCCTCGAAGAGGCGTCGGGCCTTGACCATGGCCTCCCGCATTTCCTCGGTGCCGCCCTTTTGGTATACCGCCGTGTGCACGCTGCGGTAGCCGTTGACGGAGTGGGGGTGGTGGACGGAGAGCGCGGCCGCCTGCTCCTCGAAGCGCTCGCCGTCAGGGAAGCCCCGGTCTCTGGCCAGACGGGCAAGGAGCGCGTCGGCCTCGACCACGGCCTGTTGCGGTGATTCGACGAACTGCTCCTGGACACCGGCCCATTGGGCCACGTAGCGCTCGCGCGCGCCGGGCGGCAGAGGCTCGGCCTTGAGGGAGCCGTGCAGTCGTACACGGTCGCGGAGCTCTTGTTCTGCTGCCCGTACGTCGCCGTCGTGGCGGGCGACGGTGTGGTCGTACTCGGGTCCGAAGCGCTGCTTCAGGCCGCGTCCGCCGCCCCGGGCTCGCCGCAGTCCGACGGCGATGAGGACGGCGGCTACCGCGAGGACGACCGCGGCGATGATGACGGCGGTGATCATGGCTGCCTCCCTTTGTCTCGTGATCCGTTCGGCGCTGAGGCCGGCCGACGGGCACCCACGCGACGTGGGCACCGATCGGGGCGTCTGCGATCAGCGGTCGAACGGCTGGTTGTGGGTTCGCATGGCAGCCGAGTACCCCCATGTTCGGCAAACAGTCGCCTGAGGGGCGGTTCGCCGCCGGGCGTGGCCGGTCGACCGCTCGATAACTTCTGTGCCTGCCGCACGCGTTGGCCGAGTAGTCACCGCGGACAACCAGAGCCACGCGAAGGAATCACGCGAAGGACAAGAACGACGTGCTGACCGTGCTGGTGCCGGCCGCCGAACGCCGGGCAAGTGAGCTGATCCCGCAGATCGAGACCGTCCCGGGCGTGTACGTCATCTCCTATTCGGGCGACAGCTTTCTCGCCCTGGCACGGGCCCGCGCCCCGCTGCCCGACGTCCTGGTCATCGACCAGGCACGCCGACTCCAGCCGCCCGGCCACATCCTGGTCCACGCGGGCGACACCGTGGTGGGGACCGTTTCGCCCACCGCAGAGGTGCCCCCGCCGCTGTGACCGGACCGCTGCTCCGGCCGGGCCGGGCCCGGCTCCGCTACAGATCCGCGACCCGCGCCGAGAGCCCGTAGTCCAGCTCGGAGCCGTCGACGAGGAGCGCCTCGACGGTGCGGGTCCCGGGGTCGATGTCGGCCTCCATGCCGTCGCCCGTGTACCGGGGGAACCCGGAGGATCCGGTCTCGCCCGTGGCCACCACGACGGCCGAGCGCAGGGCGCCGCGGGCATCGGTCGTACTTTCGCCGTTCCCCGAGAACTCGGGCACCAGCAGGATCTCGAAACGCTGCGGGACAGTGTTCATGCTCGCGACGCTAGACATGAGTGGCGCACCACGCATGTCCACCGCTTCCGGTCGCCGCCGCCCACGCCCCTCATCCGAGGGTCAGCTCGACCCGCAGCCGCCCCGGGAGAGCGGCCTGTGCCGAGGGTTCGACGCGGACGGTGGCCTCGGCCGTGCCGGGCGGGCCCGAGAGAGGGTCCGCCCGGCAGGTGAGCGTGTACACGCCCGTTGTGGGGGCGCTGAGGGAGAACCGTCCCTCGGCGTCCGTCAGGGCAGCGATGTCCGGCAGGGGCTGGGGGCCGTCGGTGAACAGGACGTGGGCGCCCGTCACCGGGGTGCCCGACGCGTCGCGGACGACGCCGGTGATCTCCACTGCGGACCTGCTGCCGTTCATCGGGGTCAGCTCACGCCTTCCACGCCACGTAGTTGTTGAAGACCGGGGTGGTGAACCGGGTTCCCGAGTTCACCCGTGATCCGCCGTAGGCGTGTATGCCGAAGCCGTAGCGGCCGGTGCTGTCGATGCGGTAGACGGAGCTGCCGCTCTGCCCGCCGGCGGTGTCGATGTCGTAGTACACCTTGCGCGGGGCGACGGAGTCGATCCCGCGTGCCGCGTACCACTGCGTCCCGCCCGGCTTGTCGCCCGGGTAACCGGAGATGTTACCGGTGGTCTTGAGCAGGTCCGAGTCCGACCAGACGCCGAAGCCGAACCAGCCTGTGGCGGAGCCGATGTTGGAGGGCGTGATGATGGCGCCGTAGTCGAAGTTCTCGTCGCCGTTGTCCGTCCAGCCGGTCACGGAGCGGAAGCTGGTGCAGGTGATGCTGCCGTAGGGCAGTGAGGCGCCGTTGCGGCCCGGCATGACCTGAATGCTCTTCACCCAGCCGTCGCGGCCCGCCACACCGCTGCCCTTGATGTAGACGACATGCCCTGCCGTGGCGAGGGTGTGCGGTCCAAGGAGCCAGCCGGTGCCCTGGTAGAGGGCGTTGTCGCGGGCAGTGATCAGCAGATAGCAGTGCACCCGCCACGGGTACACACTGGTGTCGTTGATCTTGACGCGGTCATCGGGCCCGTGCACGGTCTCCGGGGCCAGCGGCGGTGGGCCGAACGACGCCTCGCCGATGTCGGGAAGGTTGGCGGTCGGGGCCGTCCAGGCCTCCGGCGCGAAGTGGTCCGGGCGCCGGTAGCCCTCGACGTTCTCCAGGCCCTCACCCATCGAGTGCTGGGCCTGGCCCTCTGTCCCCTCGGAGGGCGGCTGCAGGACCGCTTCCTGCTCGGCGGCCAGGGACTGGGCTCCGTCGTGCGGCTCGTTCGTCACTGCGGTGTGTGGATCTTGCGCCATTCTGGATCACCCGGCTTCTCTTGGAGCTGCGATGTGATGCCTTTCAGGACGCTGCGGCCGCAACGTTTTAGCGTCGATTCCCCTTCTTACTGCCGCCGTACAAGTGCGGCAATGAGCCTTTTGCGCCGTCCCGTAGCGGGTGCGCACGTCTTCCGTGCGGGTGCCGTGTGCGTCAACAAGGCGGCACCCGGGGCCCGTGCGACGCTCAGGGCGTCAGCTTGCCCCGCCGCCTCACGGCGAGCGGCCCGGGCCAGGTCTCAGCGGTCCCGGCCGGACACCCGTGCCCCGCCCGCTGCGGGAGCGGGCGGGCCACGATGCCTCAATCACGTCGCGAAGGCGCTACGGACGGACGTAGGGCCGGGTCATGATCTCCATGTTGTGGCCGTCCGGGTCGGCGAAGTACGCGCCGCGACCGCCGAACAGCCGGTTGATCCGGCCGGGTTCGGTGTGGTTGGGGTCGGCGTAGTACGTGACCCCGACCGTCTCCAGGCGGGTGATCATGGCGTCGAACCGCTCGTCGGGCACGAGGAACGCGTAGTGCTGCGACTGGATGTGTCCGTCGTTCGGTTCGTAGTAGTCGAGTGTCACGCCGTTGCCGAGATCGACGGGCAGGAACGGCCCGAACGGGGCGCCGACCTTCAGGCCCAGGATCACGGAGATGAACTCGGCCGACAGCTGCCGGTCCTTGGCGAAAACGGCGGTGTGGTTCAACTGGACGGTCGTGACAGGTGAATTGGGGTCGTACGGGTGCTGCCCGTGCGGCATGAGTGATGTCAAGGGTGATGTCTCTTCCGGGTCTTGGATTCCACTGGAGGCGCGCCACATGGGGCGCGGGGAGGTCAGACGGAAGAGGGGACGGCGGGGCTCTGGCCCGCCTCGCGCTCACGCCGAGGCCGGATGCCCCACTCGTACGTGGCCCATGGCCGACCCGGCAGTCACCTCAGTGACCTTAATGTGCGCTACGAGGTCGAGCAATGCCGTTTTCATCGGGCCCCGCTGCCATGGTGGGCTCATGGGCTGGCTGTTTGCCGTCCGGGCGGGCGTTAGCCTCATCCTGGACGACTGGGCAGCGGAAGGGAGACGGGCGTGGTGGAGCAGGAGCGGCGTTCCCGGCGACGGGGGCAGGGTGAGCTGGAGGCACAGGTCCTTTCGGCCCTGCGTGAGGCGGAAGGCCCTGCGACCGCGGGCTGGGTGCAGGAGCGGCTCGGCAGCGACCTGGCGTACACGACGGTCGTGACGATCCTCACCCGCCTCCTGGACAAGGGTGCGGTGACCCGCGAGCGCGCGGGCCGCTCCTTCGCGTGGACACCTTCGTCCGACGAGGCAGGTCTCGCGGCACGCAAGATGCGCAAGGTGCTCGACGGCGAGCTCGACCGGGAAGCGGTCCTGGCCAGTTTCCTCACCGCGCTGCCGCCCGGCGACGAGCAGCTGCTGCGGGAGTTCCTGCGGCAGGCCGAAGCGGAGAGGGACGTCTGAACCGTCATGGGCATGTTCGTCCTTCTGCCCCTTGTGCTGCCGCTGACGGCCTGGCCGGTCGCCAGGCTCGCCGAACAGCGTCTGCACCCGCGGACCGCCACCCGGCTGCTCACGACGGTCGCCGCGGTCATGGCGCTCGCCAGCACGCTGTGCCTGGGCCTGCTGATGGTCGTCGGCACGGCTCAGCTGCCGGGGAACCCGCTGCCGGACGGCTGGTCTGACCCTGAGGTGCGTGCCGCCGTCCCGTACGACGAGGTCGCAGGACGCCTGGCCATTCCCGGACTGCTCGCCGTGGCCGTGGCGTGCGGCAGAACGCTGTGGCGCCACCGCCAGGTACGCCGCCGCGCCCACCGCGCGCTTGCCGGTCTTCCCGGCACCGCCGTCGCGGTCCTGCCCGACGACGAGCCCTACGCGTACGCGCTGCCCGGCGGTGCCCGCGACCGGGTCGTGGTCACCACCGCCCTGCTCGACTGCCTCGCCCCGGCGGAGCGCCGCGCCCTGTTCGCCCATGAACGCGCCCACCTGGCGACCCGGCACCACCGCTATCTCCTTGCCGTGCAGCTGGCCGCGCGCGCCAATCCGTTCCTGCGCCCGCTGCGCACGGCGGTGTCCTACACCACCGAGCGATGGGCTGACGAGGACGCCGCCCATGTCGTCGGCGACCGCAGGACCGTCGCCCGCGCGATCGGCAAGGCGGCCCTCCACTCCCGGGGCGCCCCGGCCCCGACCCTCGCCGGACTCGCCGCGCCGGGACCCGTGCCGCGCCGCGTCGCGGCCCTCCTCGGCCCGGCGCCCGCGGCGCGTACCTGGCCGTCCCTGTTCACCGCGGTGGGGCTCGCGGCCTGGGCGGCGGCAGCGGGGGCTGCGGCTTCCGCCATGTCGTCGGCGAACTCCGCCGTCACGATGGTCCTCATCCTGCACGCGGCCACCCCGCTCTGAGCCGCCAGGAACTGTTTCGGGCCGACAGGACCTGGCGTACCCGGTTTGCCGTTCCTTTACAGTGTGTGTAGAAGCAACACCGCTTCCACGCCACCGCCCTCGTACGACACCGCGTACGAGTACGAGAAGGAGCCACGGACCCGCAATGGGTGAGCCTCCCAGTACGAACCGTGCCATTTCCCGCCCGCTGTCCGAGCGTGAGGGAACGGGGGTGGCACGGTGACCGAGATCCTGCTTCTGCTGCTCGCCCTGCTCCTCACACTCGCCTGCGCGCTGTTCGTCGCGGCCGAGTTCTCCCTGACCACCGTCGAGCGCAGCGACCTGGAGCGCGCCGCCGAGGCGGGGGAGAGGGGTGCCGATGGGGCCCTGAAGGCGGTCCGGCGCCTCACTTTCCAGCTGTCCGGCGCCCAGCTCGGCATCACTGTCACGTCCCTGGTGATCGGCATGCTCGCCGAGCCTTCGCTCGCTGCTCTGCTGCGCGGGCCGCTCGAAGCGGCCGGGCTCGGCGGAGCCGCGTCCCCGGTGGCGAGCGTTCTCGGCGTGATCGTCTCCACCGTGGTCCTGATGGTCGTCGGCGAGCTGGTGCCCAAGAACTGGGCGATCTCCCGTCCCCTTGCCGTCGCCAAGGTGGTGGCGGCGCCGCAGCGCGGCTTCACCGCCGCCTTCGGCCCTTTCATCCGGCATCTGAACAACACCGCGAACCACGTCGTACGCCGCTTCGGCCTTGAGCCCGCCGAGGAGCTGGCCTCCGCGCGCACCCCCGAGGAACTGGTCGCCCTCGCCAGGCGCTCGGCCGCCGAAGGCGCCCTGGAGGCGGACTCCGCCGAACTGTTCGTCCGCACGCTGCACTTGAGCGAACTGACTGCGGAGAACGTGATGACCCCGCGCGTGGACGTACGCGCTCTTGAAGCGCACGCCACGGCCGCCGACGCCGCGAACCTGACGCACGCCACGGGCCTGTCCCGTTTCCCCGTCTTCCGCGACAGCCTGGACGAGGTCATCGGCACCGTGCACATCCGCGACGTGCTCGCCCTCGCCCCCGAGAAGCGGCAGCTCACCCCGGTCACCGAGCTGGCCACCGAGCCCCTCCTCGTGCCCGACAGCCTGCCCGCCGACCGGCTTCTCGAGCGGCTGCGGGAGACCCGCACGATGGCCGTCGTGATCGACGAGTACGGCGGCACGGCCGGTGTGGCGACGGTGGAGGACATCGTCGAGGAGGTCGTCGGCGAGGTCCGCGACGAGCACGACCCCGTCGAGGTCCCCGACCTGCTGCCCGCACAGGCCGCCCCGGACGGCCGCACGGTGTGGGAGGCCGACGGCGGCGTCCGCATCGACCAGCTCGCCGCGATAGGACTCACCGCCCCCGAAGGACCGTACGAGACCGTGGCAGGCCTGATCGCCACCCGCCTGACCCGCATCCCGGCCAAGGGCGACGCCCTCGACCTCGACGGCTGGCAACTGTCCGTTCTGACGGTCGAGCACCACCGCGCCGACCGGATCAGCATCACCGAACCGGCACTCCAGGTGCCCCGCCAGGCCGTGGAGGAGGCACGATGACCACGATCCAGCTCACCATCGGCGCCCTGACGCTGCTCACCAACGCGTTCTTCGTCGGCGCCGAGTTCGCCCTGATCTCCGTACGCCGCAGTCAGATCGAACCCCGCGCCCAGGAAGGCGACAAGCGCGCCCGCATCACCCTGTGGGGCCTGCAGCACATCTCCGCGATGATGGCCACCGCCCAACTCGGCATCACCGTCTCGTCGTTGGTGCTCGGCGCGGTCGCGGAACCCGCCATCGCGCACCTCCTCGAACCCGGCTTCGAGGCGATCCACATCCCGCACGCGCTCGTGCACCCGATCGCCTTCGTCATCGCCCTGACCGTGGCGACGTATCTGCACATGCTGATCGGCGAGATGGTCCCCAAGAACATCGCGCTCGCCGCGCCCGCCCGTACCGCCCTGCTGCTCGGGCCGCCGCTCGTGGCCCTCACCCGCGCCCTCAAGCCGGTCATCTTCGGCATCAACGCCTTCGCCAACACCCTGCTGAGGCTGCTGCGGGTCGAACCGAAGGACGAAGTCGAATCCGTCTACACGGACGACCAGCTCGCCCGCATGGTCATCGACTCCAGCGCGGCCGGGCTCCTGTCGGCGGCCGACGGCGAGCGGCTGCGCGACGCCCTGGAGCTGGGTACCCGGCCGGTGGGCGAGATCCTCGTGCCGATGGCCAGGATGCGTACCGTCGAACACTCCGTCACCCCGGCGCGCCTGGAGCGGGTGGCCGCGGACGCGGGCTTCTCCCGCTTCCCGGTGACAGGGCCGGAGGGCACCCTGCTCGGCTACCTCCACATCAAGGACACCCTGGGCATCGCCGAGCGGGACCGGCCCTTCCCGCGCGGCGCCCTGCACGCGGTCACGCGGGTGCACATCGACACCCCGCTCGACGACACCCTCACCGCGCTGCGGGCGGCGGGCAGCCATCTGGCCGCGGTCACCGGCGAGAGCGGCACGGTGCTCGGGTTCGTCACCATGGAGGACGTCCTGACAGAGCTGGTCGGTCCCTCTCCGGCGGCGTTCGGCTGATTCACAGGTGGCGTGACTGTACGTGCGGGGGCTTCGGTGGCTAGGGTGCCGGTGATGTTCTACACAGGTGTAGCACCCGCAACCGACGTAAGACGCGAGACCGCGGGCCCGGGTTCCCCCGGGAGGTCCCGTGAGTGAGCCTGTCCGGTCGATGGACCAAGCCGGGGCGCTGCGGACGCCGTTGCCCGCCGCGCGCAGTGCCCCGCCGGCGGCGCCACAGGCCCCCACCGTGGCGCCGAAACCGCCGGTCAAGCGGCGGGACGCGTTCTTCGACAACGCGAAGTACCTGGCGATCGTGCTGGTCGCGATGGGCCACGCGTGGGAGCCGCTGCGCGGTGACAGCCGGGCGGCGGCCGCGCTCTACATCACCGTCTACACCTTCCACATGCCGGCGTTCATCGTCATCTCCGGCTACTTCTCGCGGAGCTTCGACGCGAGCCCCGGCCGCCTCAAGCGCCTGGTGACCGGCATCGCCGTGCCCTACGTCATCTTCGAAGTCGCGTACACCTTCTTCAAGCGCTACGCGGACGACGACCCCACGTACCCGATCAGCCTGCTCGACCCCTGGTACCTCACCTGGTTCCTGATCGCGCTCTTCATCTGGCGGCTCACCACCCCGCTGTGGAAGCTGGTCCGCTGGCCCCTGCCGCTCTCGCTCGCCATCGCCGTGCTCGCCTCGGTCTCGCCGGACATCGGCGACGACCTGGACCTCCAACGGGTGCTGCAGTTCCTGCCGTTCTTCGTCCTCGGCCTGTGCCTGAAGCCCGAGCACTTCCAGATCGTGCGCCGTCGCGAAGCCCGGCTGATCGCGTTGCCCGTCTTCGCGACGGTCCTGCTGTTCGCGTACTGGGCGGCGCCGCGCATGAACGCCGCCTGGTTCTACCGCAGGGACAGCGCACAGGAGTTGGCCGCGCCCGGCTGGACCGGGGGCGTGATGACGCTCGCGATGTTCGGCTGCTCGGTGGTCCTCGTCGCGTGCTTCTTCGCCTGGGTCCCCGGGCGCAAGCTCTGGTTCACCGCCCTCGGCGCGGGCACGCTCTACGGCTATCTGCTGCACGGCTTCCTCGCCAAGGGCTCCCGCTTCTGGGACTGGTACGACATCGACTGGCTGCACACGCCGCTCGGCGAGATCACGGTCACGCTCGCCGCGGCGACCGTTATCACGGCGCTGTGCACACCGCCGGTCCAGCGTCTCTTCCGGTTCGCGATGGAACCCGACATGGAGTGGGCGTTCAAGAAGGACGCGAAGGCCCTGGCCCGCGGCCGGGGCACGCACCGGCGGTGAGAGGCAGGTAGCCGGGCCCTGCATCTACCTCCTCGGCACGCTCAGCCGTGCGCAGGCAGTTGCAGGGCGAAGCGGCGGACGGCATCGGTGAAGGCGGCCGGGTCGTCGAAGTTCGCGAGGTGTCCCGCCCGCGGGATCAACTCGACGCGGGCGTGCGGATGCGCGCGGACGAAGTCCCTCTCGCCGGTCCGGAAGACGGTGTCCTTCTCGCCGTTCAGGATGAGCACGGGAGCCGCCACATGACGCATCGCGTCCGCGTCGAAGCGGCCAAGTACCTCGCCCCAGGCGTGCGGCAGCGTGTGGAAGGCGTAGCCGGAGCGGATGGTGGCGTCCACCACCTCGGGAGGATAGAGCCGACGCAGCAGCCTGTCGTTCCAGCGGGTCAGCCGGTCCTCCGGTATGCGGGGGACAAGCCCGGCGGCCCACCGGTACGGCGTCGCCCACGGACCACGAGTCGAGGAGCTGGCCCCCGCGAGCACCAGCCCCCGCAGCCGCTCCGAGCATCGCCGCGCGAACTCCAGCGAGGCGTACCCGCCGAGCGAGTGCCCGACGACCAGGGCAGGCCCATGGCCGAGGGAGTCCACCGCGGAGGCGATGATTTCCGTCGCCGCGTTCAGACTCCAGGGCTGGGCAGAGCGGGCACCGTGGCCCGGTAGGTCGACGGCGGCTACGCGGAAGTCCTTCTGGAGCGCGGCGAGCTGTGGGCTCCACTGTCCCGCGCTGAACCGCGTCCCGTGCACGAAGACGATGGGCGGTTGTACGAAGACAATGGGCGGTGCGTCCGCAGCCGTCATAGTTCCCCCGGATCAGAGTGATGTCAGCCCGCGTCAGTCCGGCGCGGGCCCGAATCGGCGTCGGTACGCCGAAGGCGTCAGTCCCGTCCCGCGACGCATCAGGGCGCGCAGATTGGCGGTGGTGCCGAGCCCGCTGCGCCGGGCGACCGTCTCGAAGGGGGCCACACCCCGCTCGATCAACCGGCAGGCCAGCGTAAGGCGTTCGCCGGTGAGCCAGGCAAGCGGTGTGGTGCCCAGTTGGGCCTGGAAGCGGCGGTGCAGGGTCGCGGGGCTGAGTGCGGCACGTGCGGCGAGACCCGGCACGGAGAGGGCCGAGTCGAGCCGTTCCTGGGCCCAGGCGAGGACCGGGGCCAGGGACTCGTCCGGCACTTCGGGCACAGGGCGTTCCACGAACTGCCGCTGTCCGCCGTCCCGGTGGGCGGCGAAGACGAGGCGGCGGCTCACCGCGTTGGCGACCTCGGCGCCGTGATCGCGGCGGACCAGGTGCAGTCCGAGGTCGAGCGCGGCGGCGCTGCCCGCTGCGGTGAGGATGTCGCCGTCGTCGACGAAGAGCACGTCAGGTTCGAGACGTACGCCGGGGAAGCGGGCCCGGAAGTCGTCCGCCCACTGCCAGTGCGCGGTGGCGCGGCGCCCGTCGAGCACTCCGGCCTCCGCGAGCGTGAAGGCACCGCTGCAGAAGCCGACGAGCCGGGCTCCCCGGGTGTGCGCCCGGCGAACGGCATCCAGGACGGCCGGGCGGCGGGGGACCTCGACGTCGGGACGGTTGGGCACGATCAGGGTGTCCGCCGAGTCGGCCGCGTCCAGTGCGGCGACGCCCGTGAGCGTGAAGAAGCCGTCCCGCATCAGGGTGCGCGGCTCGGGCGCACAGAGGCTGAACTCATAGAGGTCGCGCCCGAGTTCGGGCCTGCGAAGGCCGAACACCTCGGTGGCGCAGCCGAGCTCGAAGGGGTTGGAGTTCGCGTCGACGATGACGACGACGCGGTGCAGGGGCCCTTCTGCTGCAACCTGAGAGGATCCTTGCGGCATAAGCTATTTCTACCACTCACGGGGTGGGCGGCGACCACCGGATGCTGGACCCATGAGCAACGAACCCATCGCCCTCAGCAAGGCCCTCGCCTCCTTCGACGCCCTGTGGAGCCCCCGCATCGTCACCCGCGTCAACGACTACGACGTACGTGTGGCAAAGGTGGAAGGCGACCATTTGTGGCACGTACATGACGACACCGACGAGTTCTTCCTCGTCCTTGAGGGCGAACTGCTCATCTCCCTGCGCGAGCCGTCCGGCGAACGCACGGTCACCCTCCCCAAGGACGCCGTCTTCACGGTCCCGCGCGGCACGGAACACAAGCCGTCGGCCCCGTCCGGCGCAAAGATCCTCGTCTTCGAACCCACGGGCACCCCGACGGTCGGCGACCGCCACGAGGAGGTCCCGGACCACGTCGACGCGACGACGGGTCACAGCCTCGATCTCTGAGAGCGGCCCGGTGACCCCCTGGGCACCGGTACCTGACAGCGGTATGCCAGGTGTTGACCCGTCAATCACGAGAGGGTGGGCCAGACATGTGGACCGCTGGATTCTGGAAGGCCACCGCGGAGCGAGCGCTCCGTACCTTCGCGCAGTCGCTCGCCGCCGTCCTGGTCGCCGGGGCGACCACGCTCCTGGACGTCGACTGGAAGGCGGCGCTCGCCACCGCGGGGATGGCGACGCTGCTCGCCGTCCTCACGGCGGTCGGAGCCGCGAACTTCGGGTCGCACGGGCCCGGCCTCACGGAGACGCCGACCGCCCGCGCGAGCAAGACCGCACCCTGAGAGACCTCAGGCCTCAGGCCTCACGACCGGACCAGTCGGCCTGACTCCACCGAGATCCGCTCGCCCCGGAACCGCTCCCGCAGCCTCCGGTCGTGCGACACCACGACCAGCGTGCCCCGGTACTCCGCCAGAGCCTCGTCGAGTTCCTCGACCAACGCGGGGGAGAGGTGGTTCGTCGGCTCGTCGAGCAGGAGGAGGTCGGCCGGGCGCGTCACCAGGCGTGCGAGCGCCAAGCGGCGGCGCTGGCCCACCGAGAGCCCCTTCACCGGCACGACCAGGTCCTCCTCGCGGAAGAGGCCGAGGGAGAGCAGCGCCTGCGCGTGGTCCTCCGGCAGTCCCGCGAGGCCCGCCGCGAAGGCGTCGAGCAGCGGCCTCGCCGTGTCCTCGTAGGACCCGGTGATGTACTCGATCTCCTGCGGCAAGTAGCCGACGCGGGAGGGGATGTGGGCCTCCCCGCGATCCGGGGAGAGCACCCCGGCCAGGACACCGAGCAGCGTCGACTTGCCCGCGCCGTTCACCCCGGTCACCAGCGTGCGCGACCCCGGTTCGAGGTGCAGGCGGTCGACGGCGAGGCGCTCGCCCACTACGACATCCGTCAGCACTGCCGGGCGTACGAAGGGGTGGTCGCCGCCCTCGATGCCCTCACCCGGCGTGAAGTGCAGCGGGTCGGGCGGGCGCGGCACCGGCTCCGCGTACAGCCTGCGAAGCCGCTCGCGCGCGTTGCGCACGATGCCGGAGAGCTGGCCCTCCACGGACCGCTGATGGCCCGCGAAACGAGGGCTCTCACTCATCCGCCAGCCCACAGAGAGCCGGTCGGAACCGCCCTCCGCGAGCCGCTCCTGGCGCGCGACCTCCTCGCTCCACTCGCGGTAACGCTCTTCCCAGCGCCGCCGGGCCGTGGCGCGCTGCTCCAGATAGCCGTGCCAGCCGCCGCCGAAGCGGGCCACGGTCCTGCGGTCGCCGTCGACCTCGACGATCACCTCGGCGACCCGGTCGAGGAAGACACGGTCGTGGGTGACGGCGACGACCGTGCCCCGGTGGGCGCGCAGCCGCTCCTCCAGCCAGCCGAGCGCCTGGTCGTCCAGGTGGTTCGTCGGCTCGTCGAGGAGGAGCAGCTCGGGCTGCGGGGCCAGGACGCAGGCGAGCGCGAGGCGCGCGGCCTCGCCGCCGGACAGCGATCCCAGGGTCCGGGAACGCTCAAGGTGCGGTACGCCGAGACCGTGCAGGGCCGCGTCGAGGCGCGCGTCGGCGCGGTAGCCGTCACGCGCCTCGAACGCGGCGATGAGGTCCCCGTACGCGGCGAGTTCGGTCTCACCCGCCGAGCCGAGCGACTCCTCCGCCTGCCGGATCCGCCGCTCCAGATTCCGCAGTTCGGCGAGCGCGTCGTCCACCGCGTCCTGCACGGTGGCATGCGGCGGTAGGCGCAGGGTCTGTGCGAGATAGCCGGTGCCGCCGTCCGAGACGACGGCCACCTCGCCGTCGGCGGGCACGAACTCGCCCGCCATCAGGCGCAGGAGCGTCGACTTCCCCGAGCCGTTCTCGCCGATGACACACGCCTTCTCGCCGGGCCGCACCGACAGGGAGACCTGTTCGAGCACAGGCCGCTCCGGATAGCCGTACGACACGTCGCGCAGGACGAGTTGACTCACGGTGCGCATCCCCCTCGCTTCAGAGCTTCAGCTTCACACGGGCTGACCGAACAGCTCCCGCAGTACGTCCTCCATCGTGACCATGCCGGCCAGCCTGCCGTCCGAGCCGAGCACCGCCGCCACATGTGTGCGGCTGCGGCGCATCGCGGTCAGCACGTCGTCAAGGGGTGTGGTCTCGCGCACCTGGGCGATCTTCCGCATGTCCGGCACCCGGAACGGCAGATCGCGCGGCATCCGGTCGAGCGCGTCCTTGACGTGCAGATAGCCGACGATACGAAGGCCGTCGTCCACGACGGGGAAGCGCGAGAAACCGGACTCCGCCGAAAGCCGCTCCAGCTCCTCAGGCGTCACACCCACCCGGGCGTAGACCACGCTCTCCAGCGGGAGCACCACATCCCTGACGGGACGGCGGCCCAGCTCGAGGGCGTCGTGCAGCCGCTCCTGGGCACGGTCGTCGATCAGACCCGCCTCACTGGAGTCCTTGACCATACGGGCGAGCTCGTCGTCCGAGAAGGACGCGCTCACCTCGTCCTTCGCCTCGACCCTGAGCAGCTTCAGAAGGCCGTTGGCGAACGCGTTGATCGCGAAGATGACCGGGCGAAGGCCTCGCGCGATCGCGACGAGCGGCGGACCGAGCAGCAGCGCCGTGCGCACCGGCTCGGCCAGCGAGATGTTCTTGGGGATCATCTCGCCGAGCAGCATGTGCAGATAGGTCGCCACGGTCAGGGCGATGATGAACGAGATCGGGTGGACCATGCCGTGTGGCACCCCGACCCCGTCGAACAGCGGCTCCAGGAGATGCGCGATCGCGGGCTCGGCGACGATGCCGAGCACCAGCGTGCACAGGGTGATGCCGAGCTGGGCGGCGGCGAGCAGCGCGGATACGTGCTGAAGACCCCACATCACGCTCTTGGCGCGCCGGTCGCCGTCCTCGGCACGCGGCTCGATCTGGCTCCTCCGTACGGAGATGAGGGCGAACTCGGCGCCCACGAAGAAGCCGTTGACCACGAGGGTGGCAAGGCCGATCAACAACTGGACGGCGATCATCGCTCCTCCTCCTGGTGGTCGTCGTGCAGGGGCGCGTGCAGCAGGACGCGGGCCGCGCGGCGGCCGCGGGCGTCCACGACGTCGAGCCGCCAGCCGTCCACGTCGAGGCTGTCGCCCTCGGCCGGGATACGGCCGAGCTCGGTCGCGACGAGCCCGGCCAGGGTCTCGTAGGGCCCGTCGGGCGCGCGCAGGCCGACGCGGGCCAGCTGGTCGGTGCGGGCCGAGCCGTCGGCGGAGTACTGCGTCCGGCCGTCGTCGTCCGTGCCTGCTGCGGCGATGTCGGACGTCTCGTGCGGGTCGTGCTCGTCCCGCACCTCGCCGACGACCTCCTCGACGATGTCCTCCAGGGTCGCGACACCCGCCGTGCCGCCGTACTCGTCGATGACCACGGCCATCGTGCGCTTGCCGGAGAGCCGGTCGAGCAGCCGGTCGACGGTGAGCGTCTCCGGTACGAGGAGGGGCTCGCGCATCAGCTCGGCCACGGGATAGCGGGCCCTGCGCTCGGCCGGTACCGCGAGGACGTCCTTGATGTGCGCGACGCCGACGACGGAGTCGAGGTTGCCGCGGTAGACGGGGAAGCGTGACAGACCCGTCGCCCTGGTGGCGTTCGCGACGTCCTCACAGGTGGCCATCACGTCGAGGGCCATCACCTGGACGCGCGGCGTCATCACGTTCTCCGCGGTGAGGTCGGCGAGGTTCAGGGTGCGGACGAACAGCTCGGCGGTGTCCGCCTCGAGGGAGCCCTCCTTGGCGGAGTGCCTGGCGAGCGCCACCAGCTCCTTGGGGCTGCGCGCGGAGGCCAGCTCCTCGGTGGGCTGGATGCCGAAGCGGCGTACGGAGCGGTTCGCGGTGTTGTTCAGATGCGCGATGAAGGGGCGGAACAGGGAGCTGAACAGGCGCTGCGGGGTCGCCACCCGTTTGGCGACGGCCAGCGGTGACGAGATCGCCCAGTTCTTGGGGACCAGCTCGCCGACGACCATCAGGAAGACCGTCGACAGGGCCGTGCCGATGACCAGGGCCACCGATGAGGCCGCCGACGAGGGGATGCCCATCGAGCGCAGCGGGCCCGCGATCAGCTTGGCGATGGAGGACTCGGAGAGCATGCCGACGACCAGGTTGGTGACGGTGATGCCCAGCTGGGCCCCGGAGAGCTGGAAAGTGAGGTTCTTGACGGCCTTGAGGGCGCCTGCGGCGCCGCGCTCGCCGCGTTCGGAGGCTCGCTCCAGTTCGCTGCGTTCGACCGTCGTGAGGGAGAACTCGGCCGCGACGAAGACGCCGCAGGCCAGCGAGAGCAGCACCGCCACGAGGAGCAGGAGCACTTCGGTCATCGGGTCACCTCCGTCCCATGATCGGGCAGGGACCGGGGGAATGCGCGATGTCGGGTACTGGGAGGCTCGCCCATGGGCGGACGCTCACACCTTTCGTTGACGTTCGAGTGGTCCGTCCATTTTAAAGGATCAGCAAAGCCCACTCCTGCGGCTTCCCGGGCCGGCCGGGCTGTCTGCGGGTACCCATGGCTCGGCCGCTCAGTCGGCGAGATGCTTCACCCAGCGGCTCCACTGGGGCTGGGGCGCGTAGCCCGCGGCATACCACGTGTGATGGGCCTGCTCATTGCGGTCCAGGACCATGGCGTCGCCGCGCCGCCCGCCGAGCCCCACGAAACGCTCCTCGGCCGCGGCGAGCAGCGCGGAGCCGATGCCCTGGCGGCGGTGGTCGGGGTGCACGGCGAGACGGTAGAGGTGGCAGCGCCAGCCGTCGAAGCCGGCTATCGCGGTTCCGGCGATGAGGCCGTCGCGCTCCGCGATCAGCAGGGCCCCGGGGTCCCGTGCGACGAGGCGGGCCACGCCGTCGTGGTCGTCGCTGATGCTCGTGCCTTCCGCGGATTCACGCCAGAACCGCAGCACGGTGTCGATGTCCGAGGGGGTCGCGTTGCGGATGTGGAGATCGCTCATGGGAGAGATGTAAGCAGTGCGTCCGCCTGCCTGGCGAGCGGTTTCCGCGGGCCGGGCCCGTGTGCTGTCCAGAGCGCCGTCAGGTGCCCGCTCTCACTCGCCGCGCAGCTCCTCGATGACCGGACCGAACGCCTCAAGGTACGGCTCGAGGACGGTGATGTACGAGAAGCCGTACCGCTCCCGCTGGGCGCGCAACTGGTCGGCGATCTGCCGGACGGTGCCGATCAGCAGGAGTGGCAGGGCGAGCGCCGCGTCCTCGGTGAGATGCGGGATGTATTCGAGGACCGGCTGTATCGCTCCCCGGCGGTCGCCGGTCACCTCGACCAGCTGGATCAGCAGGTTCAGCTCCGCCGGTTCTGAGCGGCCCGCGGCGAGACGCCGGTAGGTGGCGATCCGCTCGTCCAGCTCCTCGGGCGTGAGGTGGCTCATCTTCCCGCTGCTGTCACCCGGGGCCACCTTGGCGCCGGTGAACGCCGCGATGTCGGCGTGCTCGGCGGTCAGCTTCAGCATGCGGTCGCCGTTGCCGCCGACAAGGAGCGGTGGCCGGGGCTTCTGCAGGGGCTGCGGTCGGTGCTCGTCGGAGCCGAAGAGTCTGCCCAACTCCTCAATGGTGCGCCGGAGATGGTCCACGCGCTCACCGGGGGTGCCCCAGGGCAGTCCGGCCGCGTCGTGCTCCGGTTTGACGTAGCCCGTGCCGAGCCCCAGCTCGAGGCGGCCGCCCGTGAGCGCGTCCGTGGTAGCCACCTCGCGGGCGAGCAGCATGGGGTTCCAGAACCCGGCGTTCAGTACGAACGTCCCGACGCGGGGCCGCTCGGTGGCCTCGGCGGCGGCGACGACCGAGGGGAACGGGGCGGGCATGCCGAGATGGTCGGCGACCAGGATGACGTCGTAGCCGAGCGCCTCTGCCTTGCGGCACTTCTTGCGCCACTCGTCCCCGGTGGAAGCGGTGACCATGTTGACCCCGAAACGGAACGGGCGGGCCATGAACTCTCCTCATGAGTACGGACAGTTGGGCACAGCCGCCCCAGTTCATCACTCGTGCGCGATGGCCGCCAGCACATTCATGCGCGATGCACGCAGCGCGGGCAGCAGCGCCGCCGCGAGGCCGACGACCACCGATCCGATCAGGACCGCGATCACCGTCGTCCAGGGGATCGCGAACGCCGTCATGCCCTGCAGCGCGAGCACCTGCTGTGCCGCGACGCCCCACACCAGACCGAGCGCAAGGCCGAGCAGCGCGCCGAACACCGCGATCACCACCGACTCCAGGCGGATCATCCGGCGCAGTTGTCGCCTGGCGAGCCCGATGGCGCGCAGCAGACCGATCTCGCGGGTGCGCTCGACGACGGAGAGGGCCAGGGTGTTGACCACGCCGAGCACCGCGATGATGATCGCGAGGCCGAGCAGCGCGTAGACGAGGTAGAGCATCACGGCGATCTGCTCGCGGATCAGATCCTTGTAGTCGGCCTGGTCGCGGACCTGCACCTGCGGGAACGGATCCAGCGTCTTCTCAAGACGGTCGCGCAGCGTGTCGGGCCCCGTGCCCGGGGCCGCGTTCACGTACAGCGCGGAGTCCTGGCCGCCCGGCACGAACTCCTCGACGGTCTCCATGCCGAAGAAGAGCCCGCCCTCGACGCCGAACCCCTCGGCTCCCGGCTGGTCGGTGAGCGCGCCCACCGTCAGCTCCGTCTTGCGCCCGCCGGGGAACTCCACGGGCAGCTTCGAGCCCATCCGGATCTTGTGGTCCCGCGCGAAGTCCCGCTGCATGGCGATGTTTCCGGGCGCGAGCGCCTTGGAGGTGTCGCCTGAGACGTACGTGACGTGGGCGACGTCGTCGAGGCGCGGGTCGTAGCCTGCCGCGGTCGTCTCCACGCTCTTGCCGTCCGGCATGGACACCTTCACCGGCGCGAACCGCTGACGCACGACGAGCCCCGCGCCCTCGGTGTCCCGCACCTTCTCGGTGATCTCCCGCGAGAACGGCACGAAGTTGCTGTTCTGTACGACGAAGTCGGCGCCGAGGGTCTTGTCGATCTGTTCGTCGAACGACTTGGTCATCGACGCGCTCGCCACCGACATGCCGCTCACCAGGGCGAGACCCACCATGAGGGCGGCGGCCGTTGCGCCCGTGCGGCGCGGGTTGCGCAGCGCGTTGCGCTGGCTCATCCGGCCGACCGAGCCGAACAGCGCGGGGAACGCGCCGCCGAGCACCCGGATCACCGGGCGGACGAGGAGCGGTCCCGCGATCACGGTGGCGATCAGGGTGAGGACGAGGCCGAGCCCGAGCAGGGACGCGGCCGTGGACGTCTGCTCCGAGGCGGCGCAGCCCACGAGCGCGGCGGCGCCCGCGGCCCCGACGACCACGCCGATCGCCGCGCGGATCTTCAACGGCCTTCCCACGCCCGCGATCTCCGCGTCGGCGAGCGCCGCCATCGGCGAGACATGGGCCGCACGCCGTGCCGGGAGGTACGCCGCGACGAACGTGACGCCGACCCCGACCACGTACGAGGCGACGGGAGTTCCCCACCCGATGACCATCTCGGTGGACTTCAGGTTCATCCCGAACAGGCCCATCAGCTCGATGAGACCGGCGGCGAGACCGATCCCCGCCGCGAGGCCGACCGTCGAACCGACCACACCGAGCAGGACCGCCTCGGTGAGCACGGAGCGGCGGACCTGCCTGCGGTCGGCTCCGAGCGCGCGCAGCAGGCCCAGTTCGCGGGTGCGCTGCGCGATCAGCATCGAGAAGGTGTTGACGATCAGGAAGATGCCGACCAGGACGGCGATGCCCGCGAAGCCGAGCATCACGTACTTGATCACGTCCAGGAAGCCGCCGAGGTCGGACGCGGCCGAATCGGCCTGTTCGTCGGCGGTCTTCAGGTCGTATCCCGAGCCCAGTTCGGCGGCGATACGCCGCTTGAGTTCGGTGTCGCTCACACCGGGGTCGGCGTCCACCGAGATGCCCGTCGCCGCGTCCTTGTTGCCCAGGAGCTCGCGCTGGGCGGCCGGAGTGTCCAGGAAGACCAGGGCCGCGCCGGGGTTGGTGGTGGTGAAGGTGACGATGCCGACGACCTTGACCTTGAACGAGCCGGGCGCGGCGAGCACCGTGAGGGTGTCGCCGATCTGCACGTCCTTCTTGTCGGCCGTGTCCGCGTCGAGCAGCGCCTGGTGCTTGCCGCGAGGGGCGTGCCCCGAGGTCAGATCGACGGGGCTGCGGTCGGTGACCTGCCAGTTGGTGGCGATGGTGGGGGCGCCGGTGGTGGGGCCCACCGGGTCGTTCTTGCTGTCGACGACCGTGATGTTCTCGACGGCCGCGTCGACACGGGTCCGGGCGACCCCGTCGATCTCGGCGACACGCCCTGCGAGCTTCGCGGGGATCGTCGGCGTCTGGCCCGACGGCACCGCCTCGTCGAGGTTCTCCCTCGGCTCGACGGTCACATCGGCGGACGTCGAGGCGAAGAGCCGGTCGAAGGTGCGGGCCACCGTGTCCGAGAAGATGAGGCTGCCCGCGACGAACGCCACCGAGAGAATCACGGCGAGTGCGGAGAGCAGCAGCCTGCCCTTGTGCGCGAGGAAGCTCCTGAGCGTCGCCTTCAGCATGGCCGCGGACCGCCTCAGTCCCGTTCCGGCTTGCTGTCGACCTTGCTGCCGAGGCCCTGACCGCCGTCGGCGTCGCCGCGGCTCTCCTGCGGCTGCGGCAACGCGTGAGCGGCGTCGAACCGCTTGAGGCGTTCCAGGACCGATTCCGCCGTCGGACGCGGCATCTCGTCGACGATCCTGCCGTCCGCGAGGAAGAGCACCAGGTCGGCGTGGGCGGCCGCGCCCGGGTCGTGGGTGACCATGACGACGGTCTGCTCCAGCTTGTCGACGGCCTCGCGCAGGAAGCCGAGCACTTCGAGGCCCGCGCGGGAGTCGAGGTTGCCGGTCGGCTCGTCCGCGAAGATCAGCTCGGGGCGCGACGCGAGCGCCCGCGCGCAGGCCACGCGCTGCTGCTGGCCGCCGGAAAGCTGGGCGGGCCGGTGCTTCAGGCGATCGCGCAGGCCGAGCGTATCGATGACGTACTCGAGCCACTCGCGGTCGGGGCGCTGGCCCGCGATGTCCATCGGCAGCGTGATGTTCTCGACGGCGTTGAGGGTGGGGATGAGGTTGAAGGACTGGAACATGAAGCCGATGCGGTCCCGCCGCAGCTGTGTCAGCTCCCGGTCCTTGAGCCCCGTGATCTCGGTGTCACCGAGCCACACCTGACCTGCGGAGACCGTGTCGAGCCCGGCGAGCAGGTGCATGAGCGTGGACTTGCCCGAACCGGAGGGGCCCATGACCGCCGTGAAACGGCCGCGTGCGATGTCCACGTCGACCGAGTCGAGGGCGATCACGGCGGTCTCGCCGGAGCCGTACGCCTTGGTCAGTGCGCGTGCGCGTGCGGCGACCCCGGTGGGCTCCGCAAGGCCTGTGGCCGGTGCCGAAGCAGGTGTGGACAAGGCCGCCTCCTGGGTCGTGGCCGTTCCAACTCCCTTAATCCTGCCGAGAGTAGAGGGTCGGCAATGGGGTCGGTATCCCTCCAAGGTCGTGAACCGGATACGTGTGTAAGGGACACTGGCCCGGTGCTCACCCGGCCCTCGTGTGCGCCCCTGCGCTCTCCCGTGCTCTCCCATGCCCTCTTGTCGGTGCTAGCGCTGCGGCGCTAGCTTGAACGTATGGCGAAGACTCAGCTGAACGTGCGGGTGGACGAAGGCACCGCCAGGGCCGCTCGGGAGCGTGCCCTCGCCCGCGGGATGAGCGTGAACCGCTACATCGAGGAACTGGTCAAACAGGACGCCGGCGAAATCGGTCACACCTTCGTCGAGGCCGCCGCCGACTTTATGAAGCAGTACGAATCCGTCTTCGCCGAAGAGTTCGGTCCCGAGCGCGAGGGTCGTCGTTGAGCCCTTGAACCTCAGAATCGATCTTGCCTGGCTGTTGATGATCGCCGAACACAAGACGCCCGGAGACCCGCAGGTCACCGACTGGGGTGCCCTGGTGGCCGCCGTCAGTCGGCACGAGGCGGAGATTTTCGGCGTGCCCGTCTACGAAGGTCCCCACGACCGCGCCGCCGCCCTGCTGCAGGTCCTCCTGCACATCCCCGCCCTGGAACGCTCCAACGCCCTCTTCGCCTCGTCCGCCGCCTACGCCTATCTGGTCGCCAGCGGCATGAAGGTCGTCACCTCGCCCGAGCAGGTGCGCGAACTGGCCCGGCTCGTGAAGGAGGACGGGGCGAGCGTGCACGCCATCGCGGAGGAGCTGCGGAAGTGGAGCTTGTAGCCCCCGCCCGGCGTCGGTCCCCGGGCGGGTGAACTCCGCGCCCCCTGAGGCCAGTTCACACACCGTTGATCATGCGGCGAGGATAGGTTCGGCGAGAGAGAGCCGTACTTCAGGAGGACGTCCATGCCTGCCGCCATCCAGCCGATGATCATCACCCCTGAACTCGACCGCCTGCTGCGGTTCTACCAGGAGTTGTTCGGGGCCGAGGAGGTGTCGAGGAGTCCGGAGGAGGGGCCCGCGTTCTTCGTGGACCTGCGCATCGGCGACTCGCAGCTCGGCGTCGTCTCGGACGCGAGCGTGCCGCTCGGCACGCCGCAGCGCATTCTGCTGAGCGTGGCGGTGGAGGCGGTGGACGACCTCCTCAAGCGGGTGGACGCCCTCGGCGGCGAGGCGCTCGGACCCGCCAACGACATGCCGTGGGGGCAGCGCGTCGCGCACATCAAGGACCCGGACGGCAACGCGGTCAACCTCACGCAGGTGATCTGACGCCCGGCGCCGGGCGCCCGTCGGCGCGGGGCGATTCAGTCGTTCTCCGGCCGCCGGGCCGTACCGAGCACGCAGTACGAAGAGGGCAGCCGCGGACCCTTCGGGGGCACCAGAAGCCTTCGGTACGGGCCGATCTCGAATCCCGCGGAGCGCAGGGCGCCCACCGTGTCCCGGGCGACATGACAGCCGCCGAAGAGCAGGGGCCAGACCGTGCGGTCCAGGGCCCGCTGCGCGGTCGCCATCGCCGCGCCCGGAGCCACGCCGTGCTCGAAGAACCGCAGTTCGCCGCCGGGGCGCAGGACGCGCCGCAGCTCGCCGAGGGCGCGGGGTACATCGCGCACGCTGCACAGCACCAGTGAGGTCACGGCGCCGTCGAAGGCCTCGCTCTTGACGGGCAGCGCCTCGGCGACGCCGGGTACGACGTCGACCGGTACGTCGACCCGTACGGCCGTGGACGCGGCCAGTTGCCGCAGGGTGCGCTCCGGTTCGATGGCCACGACCTCGGACACCGCCGGGGGATAGTGCGCGAAGTTCAGACCGTTCCCCGCGCCGACCTCGATCACACGACCGGAGAGACCGGAGAGCAGCTCCTTGCGGTACGCGGCGATCACACGCTCGGCGGCCACGCTCTGGCGGGCGTAGAAACGGGCGAAGACGGGGTGGTGCACGGCGTCCCGGGACGCGGCCTTGGCGGAGCGAGATGACATGGGACCTCCTCGAAGGGGCGAGCGGATACCGGAATGGTGCCCAGGTCGCGCCGCTTTCCCCCACGCGGATGCTTGCTGGTCGACCGCTCTGGAGCACCTGCGTGCGTGCCGATGGTGCCTGCGTGCGGCGTGTTCGGCGGTGGTGCGACGGTCGAGCACTGAGGTTCACTCGACCGGAATGGCGGGAAGCCTGCCGGGGCCGTGTGAGGGCGGCAGGGGAGCCGCACGGACTCGCGGGGGGAGTCTTATGGGAACCGGGGTGGCGCCCCACGAGTACCTCGGCGAAGTCGTACGAGAACCGCGTAGGCGCCGCCCGGGGTATGCGCATGACAACCGCGGCGCCGCCGCGTGAGGGACCGGCCGCTGGAGGACCGCAGCGGAGGCCCACGAGAACCTCGGCAGAGTCGCACGACAACCGTGAGGGAGCCCCCGTATCCGCACCGAAACCGCAACACAGCCGCGCCGGAGGCCGCAGGAGGACCGCAGCGGAGTCGCACGAGAGCCGCAGCCGCGCCCGCCGGTGTCGCTCCGGCAGGCTCAGTGCCCCGGCGTCCTCAGAGCCCCGGCGCCTACCGCGCCCCCGGCGTCTCCCGTGCCGTGAACGCCGCGCTGTTCCAGGTGCCCCCCAGCTCCGGCCCCAGCCAGCCCCCGGCCCGGGCGCGGAAGTCGTCCGGCGCGAGTGCGCCCGCGCCCTGCGGCACCGCGCCGAGAAGCGGTGCGCCCGCCGCCTGTGGCAGGTCCGCGAGGTTGCAGTGCGAGGCCAGGTCCGGTGCGGCGGGCCAGCTGCCGATCGTCACCCCCAACGGCTCCAGGGCGCGGGCCCGCAGCGCCTCCGCGGTGAGTGCCGTCGTGTTCAGCGTGCCGAGGCCCGCCGGCGCGACCATGAGGACCGGGGCGGTGAGCAGGCGTGCGGCGTCGGCGAGGGTGGCGCCCTCGTCGTCGTAGCGCACGAGCAGGCCGCCCGCGCCCTCGATCAGGACCAGGTCGTGCCCGGCCGCCAACTTCTGCGCCGCCTCGGCCACTTCGTAGGGACGGACCGGCGCCATGCCTGCCCGCCGCGCGGCGGTGTTCGGCGCCAACGGCTCGGGAAAGCGGGCGAGTTCGAGGGTGGTGATCTCGTCGCCCGCGAGACGCGTCACCTCCTGCGCGTCGCCCGGCTCGCCGGGTGCCACCCCCGTCTGCGCGGGCTTGAGCACCGCGACACTGCGCCCCGCGGCGAGCGCCAGGGCGGCCACGGCAGCCGTCGTGACCGTCTTGCCGATCTCGGTGCCGGTACCTGACACCACGATGACCGTCATCTCAGCCCTCCTTCGCGGCCGCGCACACCGCGCGCCCGATCCGTGCCACGTCGTCGTCGCTCGTGACGAACGGCGGCATCGTGTAGATGAGGTCGCGGAACGGCCGCACCCACACCCCCTCGCGCGTCGCGGCGCGCGTGGCCGCCGCCATGTCCACGTCGTGGTCGAGCTGTACGACGCCGATCGCGCCGAGCACCCGTACGTCCCGTACGCCCGGCAGTCCGGCGGCTTCGGCCAGCGCGCCGCGCAGGCCCGCCTCGATGCGCTTGACCTCGGTCCGCCAGTCCTGCCCGAGCAGCAGCTCGATCGAGGCGCAGGCCACCGCGGCGGCGAGCGGATTGCCCATGAACGTCGGGCCGTGGGCCAGGACAGGAACCTCGCCCCGCGAGATGCCGTCCGCGACCCGCGGCGTGCACAGCGTGGCCGCCAGCGTCATATAGCCGCCGGTCAGCGCCTTGCCCAGGCACATCACATCGGGCGTGACACCCGCGTGGTCCGCGGCGAACAGCGCGCCCGTGCGACCGAACCCCGTGGCGATCTCGTCGAACACGAGCAGCACGTCGTGCTCGTCGCAGGCCTCCCGCAACACCCGCAGATAGGCGGGGGAGTGGAACCGCATACCCCCCGCGCCCTGCACCACGGGCTCCACGATCACGGCGGCAAGCTCGTCGGCATGGCCGGCGATCACCTCGCGCAGATGGTCGGCGTACGCGTCGTCGTACGCCTCGTAGCCGGCGGGCGGCATGTCCGCGAACACCTGCTGGGGCAGTGCCCCCTGCCACAGCTCGTGCATGCCGCCCTCGGGGTCGCACACCGACATGGGCTGCCAGGTGTCCCCGTGGTAACCGCCGCGCCAGGTCAGCATCCGCCGCTTGGCCGGGCGGCCGAGGGAACGCCAGTGCTGCAGGCACATCTTGATCGCGACCTCGACCGACACCGAACCGGAGTCCGCGAGGAAGACATGCTCGAGGCCGTCCGGCGACATATCGACAAGGTGCTTCGCGAGGCGGACCGCGGGCTCATGGGTGAGCCCGCCGAACATGACATGGCTCATCCGGTCCAGCTGGCCGCGCACGGCGTCGTTGAGCACCGGGTGGTTGTAGCCGTGGATCGCCGACCACCAGGACGACATGCCGTCGACCAACTCACCCCCGCCGCCCGCGAGCCGCAGCCGTACGCCGCTCGCCGACTCGACGACCAGGGGCTCCTGGCGGCCGGGCATGGGGCCGTACGGATGCCACACATGGCGTCGGTCCAGGTCGAGCAGTTCGGGTACGGAGAGGCCGGAGAGGTCAGGCATTGGGCGCCAGGTCCGTTCCCGCGCCCCTGCGGCGTACCGCCACCAGATCCGTGCGTGCCTCGGACGCTTCGGTCTCCGTGGCCTCGGCCGGTGCCGTTTCGGACGAGGACGAGGAGCCGCACGGTCCGCAGCCGCCCCCGCCGTCCCCGTGCGACCCGCATCCCGCCGCCGCGATCGCGTCGGCGCGGTGTTCCGGCAGCGTCACCGTGCCCGCGCCCTCGACCTCGAAACCGGCGTCCGCGATCATCTCCAGGTCGGTCTTGCCCGCCTGGCCCTCACTGGTCAGGTAGTCGCCCAGGAAGATCGAGTTGGCGAGGTGCAGGGCCAGGGGCTGCATCGTGCGCAGGTGCACCTCGCGGCCACCCGCGATGCGCACCTCCACGTCGGGGCAGACGAAGCGGACCATCGCGAGGATGCGCAGGCAGCGCTGCGGGGTGAGGTTCCACTCCTTGGCCAGCGGGGTTCCCTCGAAGGGGATCAGGAAGTTGACCGGAACCGAGTCGGGGTCGAGGTCGCGCAGCGCGTAGACCACGTCCACCAGGTCCTCATCCGTCTCGCCCATGCCCGCGATCAGACCCGAACAGGCGGAGAGGCCCGCGGCCTGCGCCTGCTGCACGGTGTCTACGCGGTCGGCGTACGTGTGGGTCGTGGTGATCTGGCCGTACGTCCCCTCGGACGTATTGAGATTGTGGTTGTACGCGTCCGCGCCCGCCGTGCGCAGTTTGTCCGCCTGGCCCGCGGAGAGCAGCCCGAGGCACGCGCACACCTCGACGCCCTCGTTCTGCTCCTTGATCGCCTCGATGGTCTGCGAGACGCGGTCGACGTCACGGTCGGTCGGGCCGCGGCCGCTTGCGACCAGGCAGACTCGCTTGGCGCCGCCCGCCACCCCGGCCGCCGCGGACTGCGAGGCCTCGTCGGGCTTCAGCCAGGTGTACTTCAGGATGCCCGCCGTCGAGCCGAGACGCTGCGAACAGTACGAGCAGTCCTCCGGGCAGAGACCCGACTTGAGATTGACCAGATAGTTGAGTTTCACCCGGCGCCCGAACCACTGCCGCCGTACCTTTCCGGCAGCGGCAACCACGTCGAGAAGCTCGTCGTCGGAGGTGGCCAGCACGGCCAGCGCCTCTTCGCGGGTCGGCAGCTCGCGCCGAAGCCCCTTGTCCACCAGCGTGTTCAGCAGATCCATGGCGCTGATCCTTACGTACGAGAGCCTCCCTTTCCAAGGAGAGTTCGCACAACAGAAAGGCTGAGAGGTGTGGGTATTGCCACATCCTGGCCCGGTGGCCGGACGGCTAGGGTCTGTGCACTGTCTACAAACCGGCCAGTGCTCACGACCCGGAGGAACCCCCATGGCGAGCTCGCCGTTCGACTGGATCGACGAGCAGGCGAGCCTGCGCGCCAGGGCCGGACTCGTCCGCACCCTGCGCCCCCGCCCCGCCGACGCCGGCGGCCTCCTCGACCTGGCGAGCAACGACTATCTGGGCCTTGCGAGGCACCCCGAGATCACGGAGGGCGCGGCGGCCGCGGCCCGGCGCTGGGGCGGCGGCGCGACCGGCTCCCGTTTGGTGACGGGCACCACCGAGCTGCACGCGGAACTGGAGCGGGAGCTCGCCGAGTTCTGCGGCTTCGAGGCCGCCCTGGTCCTTTCCTCCGGATATGCCGCGAACCTCGCCGCCGTCACGGCCCTCGCCCCGCACGGGTCGCTCATCGTCTCGGACGCGGGCAACCACGCCTCGCTGATCGACGGCTGCCGCCTCGCGCGCGGTACGACGCAGGTGGTGCCGCACGCCGACCCCGAAGCGGTGCGCAAGACGCTCGACGGCCACGCGGGTCCTGCGGTTGTCGTGTCGGACACGGTCTTCTCGGTCGACGGAGACGCGGCTTCACTGACCGAACTGGATTCCGTTTGTGCGGAGTTCGGTGCCGGACTCATCGTCGACGACGCCCATGGGCTCGGGGTGCTCGGAGACGGCGGACGAGGAGCCCCGCAGGCGGCCGGGCTCGCGGGCGCCGCCCATACGGTGGCCACGGTCACCCTGTCGAAGTCCTTCGGCAGCCAGGGCGGCGCGGTCCTCGGCCCCGCCAAGGTCATCGACCACCTGGTCAACGCCGCCCGTACCTTCATCTTCGACACGGGGCTCGCCCCGGCCGCCGCGGGAGCGGCACTCGCGGCTCTGCGCCTGCTGCGCAGGGAGCCCGAGCGCGCCGCACGGGCCCGCGCGGTCGCGGCCGAGCTGCATGAACGCCTTACGGCGGAAGGTCTCTCGGCGGTAAGTCCGGACGCCGCCGTCGTCTCCGTGCGTGCGCCGTCACCGGAAACGGCCGTGCGATGGGCCGCCGACTGCAGGAACGCGGGCCTCGCCGTCGGCTGCTTCCGTCCGCCGTCGGTACCCGACGGTATCTCGCGGCTGCGGCTGACCGCCCGTGCGGATCTCACCGACACAGAGATCGCCGATGCCGTACGAGTGATCAGCCGCAGCGCACCCCGGTAGTCACCGGAGGCCGTGGACGAAGGCCTCCCATGTGGCGGGTGAGAAGAGCAGGGCGGGCCCTGCCGTGTTCTTCGAATCGCGCACGGCGAACAGCCCCTGCTTCGGCCCTGAAGCGAGCGGGGCTGTCTCCACGCAGTTGTTCATGCCGTTGCTGTGGCTGCTGCGGTGCCACCGTGCGTCGTGCAGAGACGTGCTTGAAGGTACGTGCCGAGGCAGTGCAGTCATGGTGCCCCCTTACGCGCCGTCACGTATCCCGGCGATGTGATCCGTTGATTCCTCGGGTGAAAGTGCCTTTCGTTGAAGGGAGTTGAAGGCATCCGTGTACGCCTGGAGGTCCTCTCTCCGTTCGAGGTAGAGGCTACTCGTCAAGTGGTCGAGAACAACCACATCCAGATCAGCAATGTTCGGAAATGAGAAAATAACGAAAGAGCCGATGAGACCCACATGCTCCCCGGCGGCGAACGGCAGCACCTGAATCCGCACGTGAGGGAGGCGCGAGGCTTCCAGTAACCGTTTCAACTGGCCCGCGAGCACCTGGCTGCCGCCCACCGGCCGGTGCAGCACGGCCTCGTCCAGGACCACGCTCAGGCGCAGCGGCGGAGCCGTGCGCAGCACGTCCTGGCGGGCCAGCCGTACCTCGACCAGCGCGTCCACCTGCTCGTCCGGCCTTCCGTCGAGCGCTGCCCGCGTCACCGCACGCGCGTAGTCCGGAGTCTGCAGCAGGCCCGGCACGACGGTGGTCTCCAGGGTGCGGACCCGGCAGGCCTGCGACTCCAGGCTGATGAAGTCGCGGTAGGCGGGCGGCAGCAGCTCGCGGTAGGCATGCCACCAGTGGCGGCGCCCGCCGTCGTCCTCGGAGCCCGCAAGCGCGACCAGCAACTGACGCAGTTGCGGGTCCTTCACCTCGTACGCCTCGAGCAGCAGGCGTACGTCGGCCGCCTTGGCGCCGCTACGCCCCGTCTCGATCCGGCTGACCTTCGACTGATGCCAGCCGACCCGGTCCGCCGCCTGGCCGCTGGTGAGTCCGGCGTGCGAGCGCAGCGCGCGGAGCTCGGCACCGAGTTTCCGGCGGCGCACCGCGGGACCGTACCGCATGTCCGTCTCCTTCCCGACGGAGCCTCTGTCCCGGACTCCTCAGGCCTTTCACCGGCGACAGTAGAGGAAGCGTCGGCCTCGCGCCCAAATACGGTCTTCCGTAGCAGAGTTCACCGCTTCGAGCGACAGATATATGCACATCTTGGTGGATGGCCACCTGTGAGCACCCCAGGAGTGGCAGGCTGGCGCAAAGCACCATTCCGGGACTGTCCTCGTGCCTTCCGCTACGAGTCGGAGCCGAGCCCCGGTGGGAAAGGGACCGCGTCGCCATGGCAGACCTTCAGGAAGCATCCGTCACCCTGCCGAGCGATCCTGCCTCGGTCTCCGCTGCCCGGAAGTACGTCTTGAACGTCCTGTCCGAGTGGGGCCTCCCGGGCGACACGGAAGTGGCTGACACGGTCCGGCTCATCGTCTCCGAACTCGCCACGAACGCCGTCCAGCACACCCGGGGCCAGTCGCCCACCTTCACGGTCGAGATCGAGCTGGACCGGGAGGAGCAACTGCGCATCGGCGTCACCGACAGCCACCCCCGCTACCCGAAGCGGCTGCCCGCCGCGGTCCAGCAGGACAACGGCCGCGGCCTGGTGATCATCCGCTGGCTGACCATGGAGTGCGGGGGCAGGCTCTCGGTCACGCCCACTCCCGAGGGCGGCAAGACGGTCTGGATCGCGCTGCCGTGGACCGCGACGATCAGAGGTGACACCACAGCGGCTCCGTCGGCTTCGCCCTCACCCCGCTGAGCGTCCGAAGGCCCCACGGAGCAGCGCCCGGAAGGTGTCCGCCGCGGGATGCGATCCGTCGGAGCGGTGGACGACCGAGATCGTACGGCGCAGATCCCCCGGCTCAAGCGGCCTGACCCCCACCGGGGTGACCGCCGTCCGCGCCACCATCTCCGGTACGACGGCGACGCCGAGCCCGGCGCTGACCAGCGCGCACACCAGTGCGTACCCCGGAGTCTCGACCAGGACCGCGGGGGTCGCCCCGGCCCGGACTAGCGCGGACTCCACGCCCTGTCGGGGTGGATGCGTCGGCGCCATGCTGATCAGCGGCTGACCGGCGAGCTCGCTCAGGGGCAGTCGTGACGAGGCGCTCGCGAGCGCGTGTCCTGGCGAGGTCACCAGGACCAACTCCTCGACAAGGACCGGCTCCGCTGACACGGACGCGGGCAGAGGCACCGCATCCGCGGGCTCATAGGTGTGCGTGAGGGCCAGGTCGACCTCGCCCGCAGCCACGGCCGCGACGCCGAGCGGCGGTTCATAGTCCCGCACCGTCAGTTCGATGTCCGGATGAGCGCGGCGGAACGCGGTGAGGGCGGGCGGCATCAGATGGATCCCGGCGGTGGTGAAGGTCCCCACGCGCAGGCTGCCGCCGGACAGGCCCGCCAGCTGGGCCAGTTCGTGCCGGGCCTGCTCCATCTCGTCGAGGACCCGGCGTGCCCGCGCCAGAAGCAGCTCACCCGCGCCGGTGAGCCGTGCCCCGCGGTGATGCCGGACCAGGAGCGAGGTGCCCGCCTCCCGTTCGAGCTTGGCCAGCTGCTGGGAGAGGGCGGGCACGGTGTAGCCGAGGCGTTCGGCGGCGCGGGTGATCGACCCGGCCTCGGAGACCGCCACCAGTGCGGCGAGCCGCGTCGGGTCGTACATGGAAGTCTCCCGGTGCCGGGGGGGCTAAACGCCTGCTTAAGGCAGACCCAGGATATTCCACATACCTGCTGAAGGCAGAAGGAAGGCAGCCTTGAGGCCATGGACGCTCAACTGGTCGCCTTCACCGGAGTCGCCGCGGGCATGGTCGCCGTGCCGGGCGCCGACTTCGCCGTGGTGGTACGCAACGCCCTCGCATCGCGCCGCGCCGGAATCGTCTGCGCGATCGGTGTCGCGGGCGGGCTCGTGGTGCACACGGTGCTCGCGGTGGCCGGGGTCGCGGCCGTCCTGGCGGCGGTCCCCACGCTGTTCCGGGTGCTGCAGATCATGGGCGGGGCTTATGTGCTGTACCTCGGGTACCGCGCGCTGCGGTCGGCGGCGCGTGCGCCGCAGAGCTTCGGCGCGCCGGAGGGTGAGGAGCGGTCAGCAGCCGGGGGCAGTCTGCGGCAGGGCTTCCTCACCAACGCCCTCAACCCCAAGGCACCCATCACCTTCCTCAGCGTGCTGCCCCAGTTCGTACCCGCGGGCAGCCCCGCGATGCCCAGGACACTGCTGCTCGCGTCCATCATCGTGGCCCTGGCCCTGGTGTGGTTCCCGGTCGTCGCGCTCCTGGTGGACCGGCTCGGCCGATGGCTGCGGAGGCCGCGTACGGCTCGTGCGATCGAGGGCGGCACGGGCGTCGTGCTCAGCGTCCTTGGCCTGGTGCTCCTGGCCGAGGCCCTGACGGCGTGACGCCGTCCGACCCGCCGGTGCCGCTGCCGGTGTCGTCGTCGTACTCGCCCTTGCCCGCGCCGCGCACCAGGACGGGAAGCAGGCCCCAGAGGCCCGCACACACCACAAGGGTGCCCGCGCTCGCGATGATCCCACCGGTGCGGCCCACCGCCACGTCCACGACCAGGAGCACGGAACCGGCGAGCGCGAACACCAGGACCACCATGCCGAAACCGGCGAGGCGGGACGACACCCGCACGATCCGCGGCTTGGAGTGCTGCCCGAACAGCGACCTGTGCACGGCGGCCGGTGCGGTGAACAGCGCGGCGGACAGGACGGCGAGCAGCAGTGTGGTGACGTACGTGGCGCGCTGCACCGTGTCGAGCGAGGGGAAGCGTTCGGTGAAGGCGAGCGTCAACAGGAACGCGAAGAGGATCTGCACCCCGGCCTGTGTGACGCGCAGCTCCTGGAGGATCTCGGAGAAATTGCGGTCGGCGCGCTCGAAGCTCGTCTCGTTGCGCGGAGGCGGGTCGCCTGCGATGGGGGCACCGTTGTTTTCGGCCATGGCGCACGAGTATCCGTGTGGGCGCCGTCCACGCCTGGCGGGCGCGCCGATCAGAGGGCCTGGCGTGGGCCGGGCGAGGGCCGGCAATGGATCGGCCGAGCGGCGGCGGCAGCCGTGAGGCCCCCGCCGCCGTCCGACAGCTGACGTTCAGTGACGGGTGATCAGCGCACCCTGCCGTACCAGACGCTCTTCGTCCAGATCTTCTCGAGCCGCACCACGGTGTTCGACTTCGGGGCGTGCCAGATCCGGCCCTTCCCGGCGTAGATGCCGACGTGGTAGACGTTCCGGCCGGAGTGGAAGAAGACCAGGTCGCCGCGGGAGCGTTTCGACGCCGAGACATGGCGGGTCTTGTTGTACTGCTGTGCGGCGGTGCGAGGCAGCTTCTTGCCCGCGCGCTTGAACGAGTAGAGCGTCAGGCCGGAGCAGTCGAACCTGTGTGGCCCCGTCGCTCCCCAGCGGTACGGCGAGCCTTTCTTGGAGGCGGCGATCTTGAGCGCTTTGGTCCCGTGCGTCGCGGCCTCTGCCTCCGTCGTGAGCCCTGGGGCCACGAGGGTGCCGCCTACGACGGCGAGCGTGAGGACCGATACGGAGCCGGCCCTGGCGAGCAGCGACGGAACATGATTCAGCGCGGTCATGCGCAACCCTTCGTCAGCCGCCTGTGAAGGATGACCTGTCGGATTCGGGCTGGCGAAGTTGCCCGGCCGCGGTGTGCGGCTTCACCCCAAGGGTCGGCGTCCGGACCTTCCGGACCGACCCGTCATGCCTGGGTCCTCCACTCCTGCCGATGCACCGATGTCGACCGGTCATCCGGGTGGCGGCAGGACTCGGCGTCCGCCCGGACCGCCCCGCCGCTGTGGCGGGGGCTTGTCGTCGGAAGGGATCTTGACCCGTCAAGGGTGCGAATTCCGAGCCGAAACGGCGTTTTGTGAGGCTCCTCACGGCTGAACCGTTCGGGTGGACAAGGTCTGATTCGGGACCGGACCGAGGAACCCGACGATCGTTCGACCAGCACCGGAACGAGGAATTCCGGCCATCGCGTACACATCTGACGCAACTGCAGACGGCACAAATGACTACGAACGTCTACGCCGAACGAGGTAGCCCGTTTGGTTCGTTTGAGCCCCGTCCCGGACGGTTCGGGCGTCAGAGCTGTGGTGATGGGTGCTCAGGATGCCGACGGGGGTGGCACGGTGACCCGCCCGGCTCGCCGCTCGCCGTCGAGCACACGTAGCGCTCGGGCCAGCGTCGGCGCGTGCACGGCGCTCTCGCCCCGCTGGTGCATGAGCGTCAGGGCGTCCCGCAGTGCGGTTGCGCTGCCCACCAGGGCCTGGGCCGCGCGCAGCCCGCCGTAGGTGTCCGAGGCGCGCGCCGGGTTGATCCGGCCGACCAGGTCGACCACTTCGAGGTATCGGTCGATCAACTCGCCCTCGGCGCGGGTGAGTGCGGGCAGGGGAGGAAGCTCGGGCGGCAGCACCGGTGGCTCACCTCGCGCCCGGGGTGCGCGGGGATGACTTGCGGCTCGCGATGATCCGGTCCACCAGGCCGTACTCGACTGCTTCGGGGGCGCTGAGGATCTTGTCGCGCTCGATGTCGGCCGCGACGCGCTCCGGGCTCCGGCCCGTGTGCCGGACGAGCAGCTTCTCCAGTTTGGCCCGGGTGCGCAGGAGCTCTTCGGCCTGGATCGCCAGGTCGGTCGCCTGACCGTGGACCGGCTCGGCGAGCGAGGGCTGATGGATGAGGACCCGGGCGCCGGGCAGCGCGCATCGCTTGCCGGGGGTGCCCGCGGCAAGGAGGACGGCGGCCGCCGACGCGGCCTGGCCCAGGCAGGTCGTCTCCACGTCGCACGTGACGAACTGGATCGTGTCGTAGATGGCCGTCATCGCGCTGAACGAGCCGCCGGGGGAGTTGATGTAGAGCGAGATGTCGCGGTCGGGCGCCTGGTGTTCGAGGTGCATGAACTGCGCCATCACGTCGTTGGCGGAGGTGTCGTCGATCGGCGTCCCGAGGAAGACGATGCGCTCTTCGAGCAGCTTCGAGTACGGATCGACGGTCCGCTGTCCCGTGCTGGTGCGCTCGGTGAACTCGGGCAGGACATAGCGGGCGAACGGTCGGTTCATGGCACGTCTCTCCTCTACCGGGGGTCGGCTGCCCCAAGGCTTCCTGTAAAAAACGTACAGGACGTACGTAACGTCGTGGTGAGGAGCATGTTCGGGTGATCCGCCGGAGTCAACAGACGGGCCGTGTTTCAGCCGCTCGCTGAAAGCGCATGCCGAGAACGCGGCAACGAACGCCAGCAGCCCACCGCCCCGAGCCGAAAGCGTCGTATGAGCCCTGAAGAAGCCCACCGAGTCCCCGGCGCCGCGGAGCTCGTTCACCTCACCGCCCGCGAGCTCGCCGCCCGGATCCGCACCCGCGAGCTGTCCGCGCGAGAGGTCGTCCAGGCGCACCTGGACCGGATCGAGCAGGTCAACGGCGCCGTGAACGCCGTGGTGACCCTCTCGGCGGAGCGCGCGCTCGACGAGGCGTACACCGCCGACGAACAGACAGCGCGCGGTGAACCGCTCGGCCCGCTGCACGGGCTGCCCATCGCCCACAAGGACACGCACGACACCCGCGGAATCCGGACCACCTACGGGACGCCGCTCCTGGCCGACAACGTCCCGGACCGCGACGAGCTGATCGTCGAGCGCATCCGCGCCGCCGGGGCGATCACCATCGGCAAGACCAACGTGCCCGAGTTCGCGGCCGGTTCGCACACCGTCAATCCGGTCTTCGGCGCCACCCGCAACCCGTACGACCTTCAGCGGTCGGCGGGCGGCAGCAGCGGGGGAGCGGCGGCGGCGCTCGCGTGCGGAATGCACCCCCTGGCCGACGGCAGCGACATGGGCGGCTCCCTGCGCAACCCCGCGTCCTTCTGCAACGTGGTGGGCCTGCGCCCCTCGCCGGGCCGGGTGCCGAGCTGGCCGGACACCACCCCGTGGTCGACGATGGCCGTGCAGGGGCCGATGGCGCGCACGGTCGCCGACGCCGCCCTGCTGCTGTCCGTCGTCGCCGGGCCCGACCCTCGCTCGCCGATCGCCCTGGAGACACCGGGGAGTGCGTTCGGCGGATCACTGGAGCGGGATCTGACGGGGCTGCGGATCGCCTGGTCGCCTGACCTGGGCGGAGCGGTGCCGGTCGACCGCGAGGTCACCGACGTGTTCGCGCCCGCTGTCACGGTCTTCGCCGACCTCGGGTGCACGGTCGAGGAGGCGTGCCCTGATCTCTCCGGCGCCGACGAGGTGTTCCGCACCTTCCGCGCCTGGCAGTTCCATCTGGCGCTCGGCGAGCTTGTGGAGACCGCGGCCGACCGGATGAAGCCCAGCCTGGTCCGGAACGTACGGCAGGGGCGAACGCTCACCGGCATCGACCTGGAGCGGGCCACCGTGCTGCACGGCGAACTGTTCCACCGCGTAAGGGAGTTCTTCGAGCGGTACGACGCCCTGATCCTGCCGACCAGCCAAGTGGTGCCATTTCCCGTCGAGTTGGAGTACCCGGCCGAGGTCGGCGGGGTGTCGATGTCCGACTACCTGGAATGGATGCGCTCGGCGTATCTGGTGTCCGCGACCGGCAGCCCGGCGCTGTCGGTGCCCGCCGGCTTCACCCCGGCCGGACTGCCGGTCGGGCTGCAGATCGTCGGGCCGCACCGTGCCGATCTACGGGTTCTGCAGATCGGTCACGCCTTCGAGCGGGCCACCCGGCACGGCCGGCGCAGGCCGGAGTGCGGCGTTACGCGTTCGGGCGGCCGGGTACTCGGACGCAATGAATCGCTTGGAGCAACTGGAGCATCCGGACAAGAGTCTCGTCGATGAACTGACGCGAGCAGCCCGCGAGGCCGTACGCGACGAGCTGAGAGAGCAGACACGAAAACAGCGCCGCAAGGCCGCGCTGTACGCGGGGGCGGGTGCCGTCGGCTTCTACGCGGGTGCCGCACTGGCGCTCGCGTTCGGCCTCGTGCTCGCCCTTGGGCTGCCCGACTGGGCGGCCGCGCTGATCACCGCGGTGGTACTCGGTGTCGTGGCCTATCTGCTGCGCGGGGCGGCCCGTCCTTCCGTGGCTCCTCCGCCCATGTCACCGCCGACGGCGCCTGAACGGCCGGTGACACCGCCGACCGTGGACGCGACGCATCCGGGTGTGGATCCCGAGGTGCCGCACCGTTGGGGCCAGTGAGCCGAGGTACCTCGCTGTGGATGTTTGGCCAACGAATTACGGGCCACCCGTGAAGAAGAGGTGGCCAACGTGAACACATCGTCAGATCCAGCGAAGAGGAAGACGAGTTCGCAGAACTCGCGAAACTCAACTGAACGCGCGGAAAGCGGGAAGACCGAACGCGCGGAGAACAGCAGGACCGAACGCGCGGAAAGCGGCAGGGCGAACAGTCGGCCAGGCCCCATGGAGGTGCTGCGCACGGCGCGCACCCAGCTCGCCGAGCTCACCGGGATGGCCGCCGAATCCGTGTCGTCCTTCGAACAGACCGAGGACGGCTGGACGTTGGAGATCGAAGTCCTGGAACTCACCCGGGTACCGGACACGATGAGTCTCCTCGCGAGCTACCAGGTGGAGTGCGACCCGCAGGGCGAACTCCTGGGCTACCGGCGCACCCGCCGCTACGAACGCGGGCGCGCCGACTCCACCAAGGCCGGAGGCCGTTAGAGCCCGCGCCGCGCGGGATTCCGCAGCTCTCTTCACAGAGCGGCTCCCTCCACGGAGCGGCTCTCACCCCAGACTTCCCAGACTAAGGAGGGTCGGTCGGCATGACCGTAGTCCCTGCACAGCAAGGAGGCGGATCGGGAGGCACCAGTGGCCTCTACGACGTCCTGGAGCTCGTACTTGACCGCGGGCTCGTCATCGACGCCTTCGTGCGTGTCTCGATCGTCGGCATCGAGATCCTGAAGATCGATGTGCGTGTGGTCGTCGCCAGCGTCGACACCTATCTGCGCTTCGCCGAGGCGTGCAACCGCCTCGACCTGGAGGCAGGCCCGCACAAGAGCCCCGGACTCCCCGACCTCGTGGGCGAGATGACCGAATCCGGTGCGCGCGGCAAGTCCAAGGGTGCACTGTCCGGTGCCGCCGAGACCATCTCCGACGCGTTCAAGCAGTCGCGTGAAGAGGGCCAGTCGGAGCCCCGCCCGCGTGCACGCAAGAGCACGTCCGCGCGCAGGAAGGAGGAGCAGGAATGAGTACGTACGTCTACGGAATCACCGCGAGCTCGCACCCTTCGCTCCCCGAAGGAATCGGCGGCGTGGGAAAGCCGGCACGCCCTGTGCGCATCATCAAGGAGGGCGACCTCGCGGCCATCGTCAGTGACGCGCCCGAGGGGCTCCGCGCCAAGCGCAATGACCTGCTGGCCCATCAGAACGTGCTGAACGAGGCGGGCGCGGCAGGTCCGGTCCTTCCCATGCGGTTCGGCAACGTCGCTCCGGACGACACGGCCGTCGCGAGCGTGCTCGCGGAACGCGCCGAGCACTATCGCGAGCGGCTCACGACACTGGCGGGCAAGGTCGAGTACAACGTCAAGGCCAGCCACGACGAACAGGCCGCGCTGCACCGCGTGATGGCCGACAACGCCGAGGTGCAGTCCCTCGCCGAGAGCAACCGGCAGGCGGGCGGCGGCAGTTACGAACAGAAGTTGCAGCTCGGCGAGATGGTGGTGGCCGCGCTCCAGAGCCGGGAGGCCGAGGACGCGGTGGAACTGCACCGCCTTCTGGAGCCGACGGCGCACGCCGTCAGCGTGGGCCCCGAGTCCACCGGTTGGCTGGCCAACCTGTCGCTCCTGGTGGAGCGTGACTCGGCCGGGGCGTTCCTCGACGCCGTCGAGGAAGCGCGCAAGAGCCATCCGCACGTCGAACTGCGTGTCAACGGCCCACTGCCGCCCTACAGCTTCGTAGAGCCAGGACCCTCCGATCCTGCGGGAGCCACGCCGGAGGCCATGGGCTCGCAGAGCGGCCGGGAGTAAGCACATGGGACTGATCGGTGAAGTACTGATGCTGCCGTTCGCCCCGGTGCGCGGCGGCCTCTGGGCGGTGAGCCAGGTACTCGCCGAGGCCGAGCGCCTGTACTACGACCCGGCCACCGTCCGGTCCGAACTCGCCCTTCTCGAGCAGCAGCTCGAGTCGGGGGAGATCGGTGAGGAGGAATTCGACAGCCGGGAGGACGAGTTGCTCGACCGCCTGGAAATAGGCCTGCGCACCGGCGCGGGAACTGACAACGGGACCACATGATGAATCGAGTGGGATTGGGCCTCGCCATAGGGGCCGGATACGTCCTAGGGCGTACGAAGAAGATGAAGCTGGCCTTCGCGGTCGGCACCATGGTGGCCGGCAAGCGGATGAATCTGAGCCCGCGTGCCCTTGGGGACCTGCTGTCCCAGCAACTGCAGAACAACCCGCAGTTCAAGGAGATCGGCGACCAGCTGCGCGGGGACCTGCGCGGGGTCGGCAAGGCGGCATCCGGAGCGCTGGTCGAGCGGCAGATCTCGAGCCTCGCCGACCGGCTGCACGGACGTACGGCAGATGTGCGGGACCACCTCGCGGGCGTGACACCGGACGTACCGGGGCGCGACAGCGAGGACGAGGCCGCCGAGGAGCCGGACGACGCGTACGAGGAGTACGACGACGACCGGGATGACCGGGACGACGAGGAGTCCGCGGAGGCGCAGCCCGAGGAGCGCGAGGAGAGCGAGGAGAAGCCCCGGCCGAGGAAGAAGGCGCCCGAGCAGAGGGCCGCCCCCAGGAAGGCGCCGGCGAAGAAGAGCCCCGCCCGTAAGACAGCGGCACAGAAGAGCCCTGCCAGGAAGACGGCGAAGAAGGCTCCGGCCAGGACCGCGGCGAAGACCTCCGCGGGCCGCGCCACCGGAGCCCGGTCGCCGAAGGAGGGCGGTCGTGATGAGTGACACCCTGAAGTCCGCGAAGGACGGCGCCAAGGAGAATCCGCTCGCCGGTATCGCGCAGAGCGAAGCCGCCGACCGGCTGAAGTCGGAGGTCCAGGACTATCTCGGAGCCCAGGCCCAGCGTCTGCTCGTCGGAGTGGGTCACAAGCTCGGCGAGACGACGGGCAAGCTCAACGACATCGCCGAGGGCAACAGCCCGGGGTTCGCCAAACTCGCCCTCGACGGCGGCCGCAAGATGGCCGAGGGCAAGGGGCCGCTGCGGTCCGCCATCGAGGTCGGTGCGGGGCGTGCCAAGGACAATGTGATCGGCGCCTTCAAGAACATGACCGGCGGCAAGGGCCGCCGCAAGGGCGGGGCCGGCCAGAAGCCGACGGTCATCATGGAGTTCGTGGACGTCGGCGTGCCGCTGCGCACGGCGTACGACCAGTGGACCCAGTACCAGGAGTTCAGCACCTTCGCCAAGGGCGTCAAGAGCGCGAACCGCGCCGACGACACCACATCCGACTGGCAGGCCAAGGTTTTCTGGTCCAGCCGGAGCTGGAAGGCCCACACCACCGAGCAGGTGGCGGACGACCGGATCGCCTGGACCTCGGAGGGCGCGAAGGGTACGACGAAGGGCGTCGTCTCCTTCCACTCGCTGGCCGCGAACCTCACGCGTGTCCTGCTGGTCCTGGAGTACTACCCGAAGGGGCTCTTCGAGAAGACCGGCAACATCTGGCGCGCGCAGGGCCGCCGGGCACGGCTCGACCTGAAGAACTTCGCCCGCTTCATCACCATCAAGGGCGAGGCGGAGGACGGCTGGCGCGGCGAGATCCGCGACGGCGAGGTCGTCCAGAGCCATGAGGACGCGCTCGAGGAGGAGCAGGGCGAGGGCGAGGGCGAATCGGAGGACGTCGCCGAGGACGAGTACGAGCGCGACGACGAGGAAGCGCCCGAGGAGACCGAGGAGCCTGAGGAGTCCTACGAGGACGAGCAAGAGGACGAGGAGGACGAGGACGAGGCGAGGTACGAGGAAGACGAAGGGGAAGAGGGAGAAGAGGGAGAAGCAGACGAGGGCGAGGACGAGGCGAAGTACGAAGAAGAAGAGCCCGCGATGAGCGGGAGTCGCCGATGACCATGGCCGGTCGGATGCCCGAGCCGTACGGGCAGGGCGGCGGCGCGAACCTGGCCGACATCCTGGAGCGAGTGCTCGACAAGGGCATTGTGATCGCGGGTGACATCAGGATCAACCTGCTCGACATCGAACTGCTCACCATCAAGCTGCGGCTCATCGTCTGCTCCGTCGACAAGGCGAAGGAGATGGGGATCGACTGGTGGGAGGACGACCCCGAGCTGTCCTCCCGCGCACACAGCAAGGAACTCACGCGTGAGAACGCCGAGTTGCGTGCCCATGTCGCCGAGCTGGAGCAGCTGGAGCAAGGCAGGTCGGAGCGACGGAAGCCGGCGCGACGCAAGGTGGAGCAAGGCAAGACGGAGCAAGGCAAGACGGAGGAAAGCACATGAGCGGACTGCGGTACGTCTACGCCATCTGCCGTCCCTTCGACGCGGCGCTCCAGGCCCAGGTGACCGGGGTGGACGGCGCGCCCCCCGGTCAGCTGCCGCACCACGGCCTGATCGCCGTGGTCGGCACCGTGCCGGAGCGGGACTTCGCCGAGGAACCGCTCCGGCGCCATCTGGAGGATCTGGACTGGCTGAGCGCGACCGCGCGCGCCCACCAGGCCGTGATCGACGCGCTCACCGCCGTCACCACTCCGCTGCCGCTGCGGCTCGCCACCGTGTTCCGGGACGACGCGGGCGTGCGCGCGATGATGGAGGAGCGGGAGGACTCGTTCCGCAGGACGCTGGAGCGGCTCGACGGCCGCGTCGAATGGGGCGTCAAGATCTATGCCGAGGCCGAGGCGGCCCGCCCGGCCGAGGAGCCGGAGAAGGCCGCTACGGGGCGGGACTATCTGCGCCAGCGCCGACAGCGCAACAGGGCTCACGAAGAGATGTGGGAGAGCGCCGAGAAGTTCGCGCGCCGGCTGCACGACATGCTCTGCGGGCACGCGGAGGGAGCCCGACTGCACGCGCCTCAGAACTCCGCGCTCTCCCGGGAATCGGGCCGCAACGTACTCAACGCGGCTTATCTGGTGGCGCGTTCGGACTCGGAGGCCTTCGTGGAACTGGTGCAAGGCGTACAGAGCGAGGAGTCAGGTCTGCGCGTGGAACTCACCGGACCGTGGGCCGCGTACTCCTTCGCGGGTGTGGATGCCGACGAGGACGGCACGCCGGACGGCGTGGCGGGGGAGGCGGGACTGTGACCGTCGTCGAACGCCGGGAGGTCGCCCTGGTCGACCTGCTCGACCGGTTGCTCGCGGGCGGGGTCGTCATCACCGGGGACCTCACCTTGCGTATCGCGGACGTCGACCTCGTCCGTATCGACCTGAACGCACTCATCAGCTCGGTGAACGAGCAAGTCCCCTCACCTTTCGAGGAGTTTCTGTGAGCGAGCGGGCGCAGGGGAAGACGGCAGGGAAGACGGCGGGGAAGAACCGTCTCGAACTCGAACCGGACACGGTGGAACGTGACCTGATCAAGCTCGTCCTGACCGTCGTGGAGCTGCTGCGTCAGCTCATGGAGCGGCAGGCCGTACGTCGTTTCGACACCGGGGAGCTCGACGAGGACCAGGAGGAGCGCATCGGGCTCACTCTGATGCTCCTCGACGACCGTATGGCCGAACTGCGCGAGCGCTACGGCCTGCGGCCCGAGGACCTGAATCTGGACCTCGGGCCGTTGGGGCCGCTGCTTCCCAGGGAGTAGCTCCAGCTCCTCGCTGAGCACACAAGCACACAGCGGACAGCAGGCAGCAGGCAGCTGTTCTGGCCGACGACTGCTCTCAGGAAGCGGTCGGCTTTGCGAACTCGTTCAGGAACGCCTCACAGAACGCCTTCAGATCGTCGGGCTTACGGCTGGTGATCAGTGTGTTGGGCCCGTCGTGGCAGATCTTCACCTGCTCGTCCACCCAGGTGCCGCCGGCATTGCGGATGTCCGTGCGCAGGCTCGGGAACGAGGTGAGCCCCCGGCCCGAGACGACGTCCGCCTCGACGAGGACCCACGGGGCATGGCAGATCGCGGCGACCGGACGGCCGCTGTCGAAGAAGCCGCGCACGAAGGACACGGCCCCTTCGTCGAGGCGCAGGGCGTCCGGGTTGGCCACGCCGCCCGGCAGGACGAGTCCGTCGAAGGAGTCGGCCGACACCTCGCCGACGACCTCGTCCACGGGGAACGTGTCGGCCTTGTCGAGATGGTCGAAGGCCTGGATGCGGCCCGGCTCCGTCGACACGAGGACGGGCTCGCCGCCGGCGTCGGTCACCGCCTTCCAGGGGTCGGTGAGTTCGATCTGCTCGACGCCCTCCGGCGCCATCAGGAATGCGATACGCATGGTTGCTCACTCTCCTCGCGGGGCCCCGGACCGTTACGCCCGTGGCCCGTTCCTTGGTCGGTTCACCGGTTCCCTGGTCCCGGGAAGGTCAATCAAAGTGACTGTGGTGACTGACCTGTGGCCAGATGGGTACTCAGAGTCACATGCGAATGAGTGTGATGGATGTGGGCGCCAACGCGGTCCGGCTGGTCGTCGTGGACGCCGAGGGCGGTGTGCCCTTGCCGGTCCACACCGCCAAGTGGAAGGTGAGACTCTCCGAGGAGGTCGGGCCGAGCGGGGTGATCCCCGAGGAATCCGTGGGACAGCTCGTCACGGCGGTCACCGACGCCGCCAAGGCCGCCCGGCGGTGGGGGTCGGCCGAGCCGCTGGCCTTCGCGACGACGGTCGTACGCAGCGCGCCCAACCGTCTTGAGGTGCTGCGGACCATAGGCGAGGAGACCGGCGTACGGCTGTGCACGCTGCCGGGAGAGGTGGAGGCCGAGCTCACCTTCCTCGGGGCCCGCCGGTGGATGGGCTGGCGGGCCGGACCGCTCGCGCTCTTCGACATCGGCGGCGGCTCGCTCGAAGTGGCCTTCGGGCGCGGGCGGCTGCCGGACTATGTGGCTTCGCTGCCCCTCGGTGCACGGCGGCTGGGCCGGGAGTTCTTCGACGGCGAGGATCCGCCGACCGAGCAGAGCGTGAAGGAGCTGCGGCGCAAGGTGCGCCACCAGCTGCGGGACGTCGCCGCACGGATCCGCTGGGAGGGGCCGCGCACCGCTGTGGCGACGTCACGGACGTTCCAGCAGCTGGCGCGGCTCGGAGGTGCCGCCCCCGGCCGTCACGGACCGTTCATGGCCCGGCAGTTGAGCCGTGCGGACCTGCGCGAGTGCCGCGACCGGCTCGCCAAGCTGCCGGCGGCCGAGCGGGCCGGGCTGCCGGGAGTCTCGGCGCCACGGGCCGTGCAGAGCCTGGCCGGGGCGATCGTGGGGCACACGGCGATGAAGCTGACGGGCGTCAAGACGGTCACCATCTGCCCCTGGGCCATCCGCGAAGGCGTCCTGCTGCGGCATATGGAGGACGGCGGGGCGTGGTGGGCGGAGGCCAGTACGCGGGAAGAGATGGCAGGGCCCGTGGCACGGCCGGTGGCGCTGCGGATCGCGGCTCTGCAGAACTGAGTCGCGGCCCCGCGGAACTTTCGCGGCGCTGCGGAACTACATCGCGCCCCCGCGGAACTACCGCGACTCTGCGGAACTGAGGTGTGCGCGTGCGGAGCTGTCGGCCTTGCGGCGCAGCACCGCACGCTCCTCCGCGTTGGCCCCGCCCCAGACGCCGAACGCCTGACCGCTGTCGAGAGCCCAGGAGAGGCAGGGCCGGAGCACCGGGCACCGCAGGCAGATCCGCTTGGCCGCCAGTTCCTCGCGCAGCGCGGGTCCTGCCGCGCTGACGGGGAAGAACAACTCGGGGTCCTCTCGCGCGCAGAGCGCCCCGTTCACCCACTCCATCAACGCCTCCCATCTGGGGTGGAGTCCACCTCTGACCGATGCGGAACTGGGGCACGGGTGCCCCCGCCGCGCGGACGGAAACCGAAGAGCGCCGGGAGAGGGAAGGGGCCGGTGGTGCGCCGGGCTCATGCCTCGTCGGCTGCCCCGCAGGATCCCTCGTCGGCGCCAGGTGCCGCCGGTGACCAGTGGAGCTGGGCGACCGTCGCGGCCAGTTTCCGTCGGAACGGCTTCGAGATCTCCCCTCCCGTGACGGCGCCGACCAGTTCGTCGGCCACGACATGCAGCTTGGTGTTCGTGTTCTGGGAGACGGAGACCAGGACCTCCCATGCGTCCTCGGCGCTCAGGCCGAAGGAGGCCATCAGAACTCCACGCGCCATGTCGATGACGGGCCGCGTCTGCATGGCTCGCCGCAGCTGACCGAGTTCGACGCTCGGGTCCAGCTCGCATCGGGCGCGCGGGTCCTGCTCGACGTCGTTGTCCGGAGCGACCTCGCCGCCCGGAGCGACTTCGCTGTCCTGCGCGAGCTGCGCGGGAAGTGCGCGTTCTGTCATGGCGGCCACTCCGTAGGCGTCCGTGCGTCGTCACCTCACCCAGAGTCGGGCCGTCGAGGTTCACCCGTCAAGAGATACCGGAAATTTAGTTCGTCCTTTTGAATGCCTGAATCAAACACCCTATCTTGGTGTGATGGATGCAGTACCTGAACCACACAGCGGGTGGACGTTTCTCACCAACCACGCCCGTGTCCTTGCCGCGATCGCCGATGACCCCGCCACCCGCATCCGGGACATCGCCGCGCGCTGCCGACTCACCGAGCGTGCGGTACAGAAGATCGTTGCTGATCTGGAGGGGGGTGGATATCTCTCCCACACGCGTCAAGGCCGCTCCAATACGTATCGCATCGAAGCGGGAACCATCTTGCGTCACCCCGCCGAATCAGGTCTTGCCGTGGCGGAACTCCTCACGCTTCTGGCCAAGCACGACGCCGAAAACGGCGAAAGACCCCGGCAGTAGCACCCCGGCCGACGTGGGCGCGGTCATGGCCACGGCGCGCGCCGACCCTCGCGGATGCGGACGGCGCCCCCTCTGACCTGCGGCGCATCCGTTTCGCGCGCACCGGATGGCCGTGCCGGGTGCCGGTTAAGCTGGGGAGCATGGCCTACGAGATTCCGGTGACGCAAGCCCGAGCAGAGCTCGCCGATCTGATCAACCGCGTCGTCTACGGGGACGAGCGGGTGGTCGTCACCCGTCATGGCAAGCCACTTGTGGCCCTTGTCTCCGCCGCTGACCTGGAGCGACTCGAGCAGTTGCCCAAGACCGACGAGGAGCAGGTGGTCAGCTCCGTCTCGTCGTTGCGCTCGTCCTCCTCCCCGTCCTCCGGGGCGGGGGAGCGGCAGCGTTTCGGTATCGCCGCCGAACACCGGGGCCCCAACGCGACCTAGCCGTACGGCACGTGGGCGCGGGAAATGGCCGTACGCCCCCGTCCGCTACAGCGGAGGCGTACGGCCGTCTTGTGGGGTGCCGGGTCAGGCGACCGGCACCGCTTCCCTCTGTGCCGGTGTCTCGTCGCGCGCCGCAGCAGCGGGGCGGCGGCGCAGTGCGCCGAGCAGCACGGCCGTCAGGCCGAGCAGAACCCAGACCGCGAGGGTGAGGGCGGGGCCCGTGACGCGCGCGCCGTCGAAGAAGGAGACCGAGCGCAGCAGGGTGCCTCCGGCGCCCGGCGGCAGCAACTGGCCGATGAATCCGACCGGTTCGGGCAGCAGCTGTGGCGCGGACGTGACGCCGGAGAACGGGTTGCCGAGCAGCACCATCGCCATTGCGCCGACCCCGATGCCCGCTGGACCGAGGAGCGCGGCGCACCCGGCGACGGTCGCGGCCACCGCGAGAGTCGAGAGCCCCAACACCCCCGCTTCCGCCCACCAGTTGCCCGTGAGCACGCCAAGCCAGCTGTGCGTAAGGGCGGCGGCGACCGCGCCGACAAGGGCGGCGGCCAGGACGAGGGAGAACGCCGCGCGGATGCCGCGCAGGCCGAGCAGTGTCACGAACGCACCGGCCGCGACACCCGCGATCGCCAGCGGCAGGACGCTCGCGCCGAGGGCGGCCCCCCGCGGATCGGCGGCGGGCGCGGCCACCACATCGGTGGTGGTCACCTGGGTCCCCTCCGGGGCCTGAACGGTCACCGCCTGCTCCAGGAGCTGGGCGACCACCGGGCTCGCGGCCGTCGCGGTGAGCAGTTTCATTCCTTGCGGCGTGACGACGACCGCTCCGTACACCGCGCGGTCCTCGATGGCGTCGCGGGCCGCGGCCTCATCGGCGTACTCATGGATCTCGAACGCGCCCTTGTGCTGCCCCAGTTGGGTCTGGAGGGGAGCCGTCGCGGCGGCGGGCCCCGCGACGCCGAGCGGCAGGTCACGGGGAGCGGTCCTGGTGGCGGGCCAGGCGAAGGCCCACAGGGCGAGGGCCACGAGCGCGGAGACCAGGATGGCCACCGCCACCATGCGGCGGCCCTGCGGGGGCGGGGTGGCGACCGACGTGGACATGAGCTGAGCTCCTCCTGGAATCTGCGTGATCTGCGTGATCTGCGGGATCCGCGCGCCGACGACCTTCCACGACCTCCGGCCGAATTAAAGAGAAGGATCGTTCGTTTTACGGGATGCTCCGACTGTGCTTCCGGGCGCGACGCTTGTCAAGAAGGAATGTTCGTTTTATTTTTGGAGACATGGCCCGCGTATCCCAGGAGCACCTCGACGCACGCCGCCGCCAGATCCTCGACGGCGCCGCCCTCTGCTTCGCCCGCAATGGCTTCCATGCCACATCGATGCAGGACGTGCTCAAAGAGGTCGGCCTCTCGGCCGGAGCGGTCTACCGCTACTTCCGGGGCAAGGAGGAGCTGATCGGGGCGATCGTCGGCGAGGTCCTCGAGTGGATCCGGGCGACCTTCGAGGCTGCTGCCGAGGAGACCCCACCGCCGCCTCCGGACGTCCTTGTCGGCCGCGTGCTGACCCAGGTGCTCGGCCGGAAGCCGGGAGGCGAGCAGGGGGAGGCTTCGTACTTCCCGCGGCTGATCGTTCAGGTGTGGGCGGAGACCCTGCGCAACGAAGAGCTCGCCACCCTGATGAAGACGGGATACGCCAAGGTGCGGGTGGCCTGGGTGAAGATCGTCGAGGGGTATCAGGCGGCGGGCATGATGCGTGACGACATCCCGGCCGACCATGTCGCGCGGGTGATGGTCGCCGCGGCCCAGGGGTTCGCCGCGCAGCTCGCGCTGTTCGACGAGGTTCCGGTGGAGGCGCTGCAGGACGGCCTGCGCGGCCTGATGAGTATGGGTCAGCCCAGCTGATAGGTATGGGTCGGCCCAGCTGATGGTCATGAAGCGGTCAAGCGCTGGTTAACCTCGTTGAAACTCCTCCCAACTAGCCTGCAATGCCACGCCACCAGGGGTTTTCGTAACCGGGGTGCGCAAGATCAAGCGTACTTCCTGTGTGTTACATCTATATCCGTCGCGGTGGCCGCGGCAGCCGGACCCCGCACGGTCCGGAGCGAGGACTGTGAGGTGGGACGCGTGCAACTGACCCCGCACGAGCAGGAGAGACTGCTCATCCATGTGGCCGCGGACGTGGCCGAGAAGCGAAGGGCGCGGGGGCTGCAGCTCAACCACCCCGAGGCGATCGCTCTCATCACGTCCCACATTCTTGAAGGCGCCCGCGACGGCCGCACCGTCGCCGAACTCATGTCATCGGGGCGCAAGGTGCTCACCCGTGACGACGTCATGAGCGGCATCCCCGAGATGATCCACGACGTCCAGGTCGAGGCCACCTTCCCGGACGGCACCAAGCTCGTCACCGTCCACGATCCGATCGTCTGACGGGGGCCGGCCAGATGAGTCCAGCGCAGCCCGTGATCCCCGGCGAGATCCTCTTCGCCGACGAGCCCGTCGCCTACAACGTGGGCCGCGAGGTCACCCCCCTCACCGTCCTGAACGCAGCCGACCGCCCCGTCCAGGTCGGCTCCCATTACCACTTCGCCGAGGCCAACCCCGGTCTCGACTTCGACCGTGCCGCCGCGCACGGCAAGCGGCTCAACATCGCCGCCGGCACCGCCGTGCGCTTCGAGCCCGGAATCCCCGTCGACGTCGAACTCGTCCCCCTGGCCGGTCTGCGGATCGTGCCAGGGCTTCGCGGCGAGACCGGAGGTGCCCTCGATGCCTGAGCTGTCCCGCGCCGCGTACGCGGACCTGTTCGGCCCCACCACCGGCGACCGGATCCGGCTCGCCGACACCGACCTCCTCGTCGAGATCGAGGAGGACCGCTCCGGCGGCCCCGGACTCTCCGGCGACGAGTCGGTGTTCGGCGGCGGCAAGGTCATCCGCGAGTCGATGGGGCAGTCGCGCACGACGCGCGCCGAAGGAGCCCCCGACACCGTCATCACCGGCGCCGTGATCATCGATCACTGGGGCATCGTCAAGGCCGACATCGGCATACGTGACGGCCGGATCACCGGCATCGGCAAGTCCGGCAACCCGGACACGATGGACGGCGTACATCCCGATCTCGTCATCGGCCCCGAGACCGAAGTCCTCGCGGGCAACGGCAAGATCCTCACCGCGGGCGCCATCGACACCCACATCCACTTCATCTCGCCGACCATCGTCGACGAGGCGCTCGCCTCCGGGGTCACCACTCTCTTCGGCGGCGGCACCGGACCGGCCGAGGGCAGCAAGGCCACCACGATCACCCCCGGCTCGTGGCATCTGGCCCGGATGTTCGCGGCGATGGAGTCGAGCCCGGTCAACATCGGCTTCCTCGGCAAGGGCAACACGGTCTCCAGCGAGTCCATGCACGCTCAACTGCGGGCCGGGGCCGTCAGCTTCAAGATCCATGAGGACTGGGGCGCGACACCCGCCACCATCGACGCCTGCCTGAACGTCTGTGAGGACACCGGAGCCCAGCTCGCCGTCCACAGCGACACTCTCAATGAAGCGGGCTTCGTCGGCGACACGTTCGCCGCCGTCGCGGGCCGCACGCTGCACGCCTTCCACGTCGAGGGCGCGGGCGGCGGGCACGCCCCGGACATGATCACGGCGGTGTCCCTGCCGAACATGCTGCCGAGCTCCACCAACCCGACCCGACCGCACACCGTCAACACCATCGAGGAACACCTCGACATGCTGATGGTCTGTCATCACCTCAACGCGGCGGTCCCCGAGGACCTCGCCTTCGCCGAGTCGCGGATCCGGCCCACCACGATCGGGGCCGAGGACATCCTGCACGACCTCGGTGCCATCTCGATCATGTCGTCGGACTCGCAGGCCATGGGGCGTATCGGCGAGGTCGTCATGCGGACGTGGCAGACCGCGCACGTGATGAAGCGACGGCGTGGCTTCCTGCCGGGGGACTCGCGCGCGGACAACCGGCGTGCGCGTCGCTATGTCGCCAAGTACACGATCAACCCGGCGGTCGCGCAGGGCATCGACCACGAGCTCGGCTCGGTCGAGAGCGGCAAGCTCGCCGACCTGGTGCTGTGGGACCCGGTGTTCTTCGGCGTCAAGCCGCAGGTGGTCATCAAGGGCGGGCAGATCGCATACGCGCAGATGGGCGATGCCAATGCCTCCATCCCGACGCCGCAGCCGGTGCTTCCGCGGCCCATGTTCGGCGCTCACGGGAAGGCGCCGGGGCTTAACTCGGTCAACTTCGTGACTCAGTCAGCTCTGGACGACGGACTCCCGGAACGGCTCGGTCTGGCCAAGGAGTTCACCGCGATCCGCTCGACGCGCGGGCGCACGAAGGCGGACATGCGCGAGAACGACGCCCTACCGAGGGTCGAGGTCGCACCCGACAGCTTCGCCGTCACCATCGACGGGGAGCTCGTCGAGCCGTCGCCCGCCGCCGAACTGCCGCTCGCGCAGCGGTACTTCCTGTTCTGACGGGCGCCGTTATGTCCAGAGCCGCACTACTCGTGCTGGCCGACGGCCGGTTTCCCGCCGGAGGGCACGCTCACTCCGGCGGGGCCGAGGAAGCCGTCAAGGCGGGGCGCATCACCGGCGGAGCCGACCTGGAGGAGTTCTGCCGGGGGCGGCTGCACACGACGGGGCTCGTGTCGGCCTCACTGGCGGCGGCATCCGCGCTCGGGCTCGATCCGCTGGAGTTGGACGAGGCCGCCGATGCGCGGACGCCATCGGCCGCGCTGCGGGTCGCCGGGCGGCGGCTCGGCCGGCAGATGATGCGGGCCGCGCGGGCCGCGTGGCCCGATCCCTCGCTGGACCGGCTGGCCGCGGCCCGGCCCAAGGGGGCGCACCAGCCCATCGTTCTGGGGCTCGCCGCCCGGGCGGCGGGTCTTGAGGCGCAGGACGCCGCGTACTGCTCCGTGTACGAGTGTGTCAGCGGGCCCGCGACGGCGACCGTGCGGTTGCTGAGCCTCGACCCGTTCGACGCGACGGGTGTGCTTGCCCGCCTTGCGCCCGAGCTCGACCTGGTGGCTCGGGCTGCGGCGGAGGCGGCGCGGGAGGCGCTGGTCGACGGGGTCGACGCGCTGCCTGCGGCGTCCGCGCCGCTGCTTGAAGTCGGGGCGGAGGCGCACGCGGCCTGGCCTGCACGGTTGTTCGCCTCGTAGGGGCGGATCTCCCCGCACCCGCCCCTTCCCGAAGCTGGGGCTCCGCCCCAGACCCCGGTACTCAAACGCCGCCAGACCCCGGTCCTCAAACTCCCCCAAGCTCTTAAGGAGCAGGGGGGACCCCCACGACGGGCTGAAACCCGTGAACTGCTGAACATAGGAGCCGCACCATGCACCTCAATCACTCCCACGACGAGTCCGCCGCCGTGAGCGCCGACGCCCACCGCCCCGACGGGCGCCGCCGTGCGCTGCGGATCGGGCTCGGCGGGCCCGTCGGGTCCGGCAAGACCGCCACCGTCGCCGCGCTCTGCAAGGAGCTGCGGGACGAGCGTTCCCTCGCCGTCGTCACGAACGACATCTACACCCGCGAGGACGCCGAGTTCCTGCTGCGCGAGGCCGTGCTCCCGCCCGAGCGGATCACCGCCGTCGAGACCGGCGCCTGCCCGCACACCGCGATCCGTGACGACATCTCCGCCAACCTGGAGGCCGTGGAGGACCTGGAGGACGAGGTCGGGCCGCTGGACCTGATCCTCGTCGAGTCCGGCGGGGACAACCTCACCGCCACCTTCTCCAAGGGACTCGTCGACGCGCAGATCTTCGTGATCGATGTCGCGGGCGGCGACGACATCCCGCGCAAGGGCGGCCCCGGCGTCACCACCGCCGATCTGCTCGTCGTCAACAAGACCGACCTCGCCCCCTATGTCGGCTCCGACCTCGCCGGCATGGCCGCGGACGCCAAGGCCCAGCGCGCCGAACTGCCCGTGATCTTCCAGTCGCTGAGGTCCGACGTGGGCATCGGGCCCGTCGCCGCCTGGGTGCGTGCCCAGTACGCCGCCTGGACCGCGTCCGCATGACCGTGCACGCCGTCGCCGCATCCGGGGTGCGCGGCACCGCCCGCATCACCGCGCGAGGTGACGGGCGGGGCGGCACCGTCCTGCCCGTGCTCGACGGGCACGGGCCGATCGTCCCGCGCCGCACCCGGTCGGCCGGAGCCGGCGCCCATGTCACCCTCGTCGGAGCGATGAGCGGCCCCCTCGGGGGTGATCACCTCACCGTCGAGGCCGCCGCCCACGAAGGGGCCCGGCTGCGCATCGGCTCGGCCGCCGCCACGCTCGCCCTGCCGGGGCAGTCGAAGGAGCAGGCGCGGTACGACGTGCGGATCACGGTCGGTGACGATGCGGAACTGTGCTGGCTGCCGGAGCAGTTGATCTCCGTACGCGACAGCGATCTGCGGGTCACCACGCGGGCCGATCTTGCCGGGAGCGCGAGCCTCGTCCTGCGGGAGGAGCAGGTGCTCGGGCGGATCGGTGAAGACTCGGGACGTCTCACCAGCCGCCTCACCGTGCGCCGCGCCGGTCGGCTCCTCCTGGACCAGGAGCTCTCCTGCGGGCCCGGCGCGCCAGGGGGATGGGACGGCCCCGCCGTCCTGGCGGGCAATCGCGCCGTCGGGCAGCTCGTCGTCGTACGGCCGGAGTTCGAGCACAGCCGCCCCGGGCCCGCGCTGCTCGGCGACGCGGCCGCGCTCACCCCGCTCGCCGGACCCGCCGTGCTCGTCACCGCGGTCGCGCCCGATGCGCTGCGCGTACGGCGCACTCTCGACCAGGCGCTGCGCACACTCACCTGAACAGGGGCATAACCGCTCAGCGGGGTTCAGTGCACCGTCTATCGGATTGGTAAAGAAATACCCGCTCCGTCTGTCGCACTGAACGGGTTGAACGACAGGATCCTCCTACTGTTCGAAAATCGACAGGTAAATCGACAGGGGGAGGAACCAGTTGAGACGCACCACAGCATTCGGCGCAGCCGGCACGCTGATCACGGGCTCGCTCATAGCGGGCGCGATCATGGCGCCGGTCGCCAATGCCGATGCCCGTCAGGGCAGCGGCAGCGCTGATGCCCGCCAGCGGACCAGCTCCGAGGCGCGCGGTGTCGCGCTCGCCGCGCAGCGTGCCGCCAAGGCAGGCATCGACTGGCAGGCGTGCCCCGACGACTGGGGTCTGGACAAGGCGATCAAGTGCGGCTGGGTCACCGTCCCGCTCGACTACGCCAAGCCCAACGGCAAGAAGATCAAGCTTGCCGTCGACCGCATCGGCAACACCGGGACGAAGAAGGAGCGCCAGGGCGCTCTTCTCTACAACCCGGGCGGTCCCGGCGCCTCCGGTCTCCGCTTCCCCGCTCGCGTGGTCACCAAGGCCAAGCTCTGGGAGAAGACGGCGAAGGCGTACGACTTCGTGGGCTTCGAGCCGCGCGGTGTCGGTCACTCGGCGCCCATCTCCTGCGTCGACCCGCAGGAGTTCGTCAAGGCCCCCAAGCAGGACCCGGTGCCGGACTCCGAGGCGGACAAGCGCGCCCAGCGCAAGCTGGCCGCCGAGTACGCGGACGGCTGTGCCGAGCGCAGCGGCGACATGCTGCCGCACATGACGACGCCGAACACCGCACGTGACCTGGACGTCATCCGGGCCGCGCTCGGTGAGAAGAAGCTGAACTTCCTCGGCGTCTCCTACGGCACCTACCTCGGCGCCGTCTACGGGACGCTCTTCCCGTCGCACGTGCGCCGTATGGTCGTCGACTCGGTGGTCAACCCGTCGAAGAAGAAGATCTGGTACGAGGCCAACCTCGACCAGGACGTCGCCTTCGAGATCCGTCTCAAGGACTGGATGAAGTGGGTCGCCAAGTACGACGCCACCTTCCACCTCGGGAACACCGCCGAGAAGGTCAGCAAGAACTGGGACAAGCTGCGTGCCGCCGCGAAGAAGGAGCCCCTGGGCGGAGTGGTCGGCCCCGCCGAGCTCATCGCCTATTTCCAGAGCGCTCCGTACTACGACTCCGCCTGGGTGGAGATCGCGACGAACTTCAGCAAGTACGTCGCCGGTGACGCCAAGCCGCTGATCGAGGCAGCAAGCCCCGACCTGTCGGACACCGCGGGCAACATCGCCTCGGAGAACGGCAACGCCGTCTACACGGCCGTCGAGTGCGCGGACGCCAAGTGGCCCACCAGCTGGAAGAAGTGGGACCGCGACAACACCCGCATCCACCGTGACAACCCGTTCATGACGTGGTCGAACGCCTGGATGAACCTGCCCTGCGCGACCTGGAAGAGCAAGCAGCACGAGCCGGTCGAGGTCAAGACCGGCAAGGGCCTGCCGCCCGTCCTCATCGCGCAGTCGACCCGTGACGCCGCAACGCCGTACGAGGGCGCTGTCGAGCTGCACAAGCGGTTCAAGGGCTCGCGTCTGATCACGGAGAAGGACGCCGGTTCGCACGGCATCACGAACCTGGTCAACCCGTGCCTCAACGACCGTGTCGAGGCCTACCTGCTCACCGGCAAGCTGGACAGCAAGGACGTGACGTGCACCCCGCACGCCACGCCCAAGCCGTGACAGCCTGCCGCTAGGCATCTCAGCAAGGGGCGACCGGGATCCTCCGGTCGCCCCTTCGCTCTGCCGTCACCTGCGCGAGACCGTACGTCAATGCGTCAACTCAGCGGCATCCGGGGGAATTTCCGCCTGCTCGCCGCGGCGTCCCGCTCGGCCTCCTCCGCCTTCACGACCGCGGCGTACTTGTCGACGTACTCCTGTCCGGAGAGCCCGAGGATGGCGTACATGATCTCGTCCGTGACCGCGCGCAGGACCGCCTTCTCGTTCTCCATGCCCGCATAGCGCGAGAAGTCCAACGGAGCGCCGAAGCGGACGGACACCCGCTGGAAGTTCGGCACCTTCTGGCCCGGCGGCTGCGCCTCGAACGTGCCGATCATCGCGCACGGGATCACCGGCACCTGGGCCTTGAGCGCCATCGCGGCGACGCCGACCTTCCCCTTGTAGAGGCGCCCGTCGTGCGAGCGGGTGCCCTCCGGATAGATGCCGAGCAGCTCCCCCTTGCGCAGCACGCCGAGGCCCTCGCGGATCGCGGCCTGGCCCGCCTCCTTGCCGGAACGGTCCACCGGGATCTGCCCGGCGCTGTGGAAGAACGCGGCCGTGAGGCGGCCTCTGAGGCCGGGCCCCGTGAAGTACTCGGCCTTCGCGAGGAAGGTGATCCGCCGCTTGATGATGGCGGGCATCAGGAAGTGGTCCGAGAACGAGAGGTGGTTGCCCGCCACGATCGCCGCGCCGGAATCCGGTATGTGCTCGAGCCCCTCGATGCGCGGCCGGAACATGAGCCGCAGCAGCGGCCCCAGGACGACGTACTTGAGCAGGTAGTAGAACACCTGTTGCTCCTTGACGTAGGTGGACCGGCCTGGGTGCTGCGTCGTCGCAGGTCACGGGTCCTCGCGCAGCGGTCAGTTTAGGTGCGCCGTCCCGACGGGAGAAGGGAGCGACGAAGCCGGTGGCCTGGACCCTTCGACTGACAGGAGCCCCATCCGGACCTCGTACCGGACTCATACGGGTGACCGCACGGCGTGTCGGCTCGGTGAGCGGCGGCAGCGGGGGTGGCCTGGCCTCTCTCCGACGCAGCACGTCACCGTCCCAGGAGGTCCCCATGAGGTCCCGTCCCACGTCCCGCCTGAACCCGGCCCTGGCCACCGCCGCCGCGCTGATCTCCCTCGCCGCCGCCGCGCCCGCCCACGCGGCCGATGACGCGGCCCCCGCCCGGTCGAGCGGCGTCTTCCTCACCGTCACCGGGGACGACAACGCCTGGGTGCGCGGGGTGCTGCTCGACTGCGTGACCCAGCAGCCCGGCCACCATCCGCATGTGGCCGAGGCCTGCGCGGCGATCGACGCGGCGGGCGGCGACTTCGACGCGCTGCCGGCGAAGAAGGGAATCTGCACCAAGCAGTACGCCCCGGTCACCGTGAGCGCGACGGGGACCCACCGCGGCAGGCCGGTCAGCTGGCAGAAGACGTACGGCAACGCCTGCGAGATGGGGTTCTCGACAGGCGCCGTCTTCCGTTTCTGACGCTCTTCCGTTTCCGACCGCTTCCGGGCGGGCGTCGTCGCGCCCCGCGCCTTTCCTCGCTGCCGCGCGGCGCCCCTCAGGGGGTGCTGCGCGAGAGCACCATCGCCAGCGTGAGCATCCCGATGACGACCCAGCCGAACCACAGCCAGCCGTTGCTTCCGAGCGCGACCGTGTACGCGGTCACCGCGACCAAGCCTCCGATGGTGAACACACCCATCGTCTTCGTAGAATCAGGCATCGCCCTGCCTCCTCCCGGCAGCCCCGACGCCTCGACGCCAAGACCGCGGCCTAAGGCCATCCTGACCCGCGAATACCCTTTGCCGCTAGCGCCCGCGCGCGGCCAGTGAGGCGAGATAGGCGTTGTACGCCTCCAGCTCCTTGTCCCCGTCACGGTCAGCTGCCCGGTCCGTACGCCGTGCCTGGCGCTGATCGGAGCGGTACCACTGGAAGAGCAGCGCGAGCAGCACGAGCACCGAAGGCACCTCGCTGAACGCCCACGCGATGCCGCCCGCGGCGGTCTGATCGGCGAGCGCGTCGATGCCCAGTGAGGCGGGCGGGTTCTTGTAGGTGCCGACCATCGGCTCGGACGCCATCATCAGCGCGATGCCGAAGAACGCGTGGAAGGGCATGCCCGCGAACAGTTCCAGCATCCGCATGATGTAGCCGGGCCGGTGCGGGCCGGGGTCGACGCCCATGATCGGCCAGAAGAAGACCAGGCCGACCGCGAGGAAGTGCACCATCATCCCGATGTGGCCGACCTTGGACCCCATCAGGGTGTCGAAGATCGGGGTGAAGTACAGCGCGTACAGGCTCGCGATGAACAGCGGGATGGTGAACGCGGGGTGCGTGATGATCTTCATGTAGCGGCTGTGCAGGATCCACAGCAGCCACTCGCGCGGGCCCTTGTGCCCGCGGCGGGCCGCGACGGGCAGCGCGCGCAGGGCGAGGGTGATCGGGGCGCCCATCAGGAGCAGGATCGGCGAGAGCATGCTGATGATCATGTGCTGCACCATGTGCACGCTGAACATGACCATGCCGTAGTCGTTCAGCTTGGTGCACATCACGAGCAGGATGGTCAGCACGCCCACCACGAAGGAAAGGGTGCGGCCGACCGGCCACTTGTCACCGCGTCGCACGAGCCGCACCACGCCCCAGGCGTAGAGGGCCAGGGCCACCAGGCAGCTGATGAGGAAGAAGGGGTCGGCCGAGAGTTCGAGCCCGCGCCCCAGCGTGAACGGCGGCAGATCCATGTTCATGCCGTGCCCGCTGTGATCCATCCGCTGGCTCCTGATTCGTGCGGTTGTGCGCTGTGTGTCCGCACCAGACTAGAACGGCCCCCGGACGCGGATGCG